>DCTH01000069.1:0-18751 GCA_002329495.1 Syntrophothermus sp. UBA1445
AGACCCCCGGAGCTTGTACACTTTGGCCTACCCCTTCATGCATTCCGAAGACAAACGCGGACGTATTGGCAATGTTACCCAATTTATGCCTATACTTTCCAGCGGTATGTTGATAGAATATGTAAAAATCAATGGTGGATATGGCAGCAAAGTCAGCAGTTCGTGCCTGGCAGGGGGACAGTCCGGGGAGCATAACCTACCGCCTGAGGTTGAATCCAACTTGACCGGTTCTTAATTATTGACCTGTATTCAGATAGTCAATGGTTGACCCCTTTTTCGGAGTATTGATAACGGGAGGAATTTTGATGTCCAGCCAGAGAAATCCCATGTTCGATGTATTAAAGGGTTTAGGAATCATCTCGGTTATTGTCAGCCATGTCTATCGCGGAGGGACTGATCCGTTGGCAGTCTTTTTACGGGAGATATGCATGTGGTGCGTTCCGATGTTCTTCATGGTACAGGGGTACTTCATGTCCGGACCCCGGAACTACCTGCAGTCCAGCTGGAAGAAGATCACCAAGACCTATGTCCCCTATCTTTACTGGGCGGTAGCTTACGGGGTCTTCTACTGGATAACGGTCGGGAAAACCTTTACTCTGATGGACCTTATTCTGGGCAAGACCGCCCTGCACCTCTATTACATGTTTTATTACATGCTCTTTGCCCTCTTGTGCCCGCTCCTTTATCTCCTGCCCCGGGCCCTGCGCGTGGGAACCCTGTTTTTCATGCTGTTCAGTAATGTGGCGATCAACGTGATTCTGGAGATCTCCCGGACTTATCACATCAGTATTCTGAGCTGGACCGGCCCCAATCCCTTCAAATGGTGGGGGTTCATCGCCATCGGGATGCTGCTGGCCGAGTACCCTGTGATCAAGGAATACATAACCAAACATGCCCGGGCCTTCGCCTGGGGAGCAGTGGCCGTTTTTATATTTGGCCTGGTAGAACCCTACCTCAATAATACCGTGGGCTACCTGTTTAACAAGGGGGCCTTGTTTCCCCTCTCCATTGGTCTGACCCTGGCCCTGGCGATCTACTACAGCACCACCAACCCGATCGGAGTAAAGTACCTCTCGTATATCGGCAACCGGACCCTGGGCATATACCTGGGTCATTTCTTCCTGGTCGACCCCTTGCGTAAGATCCTGTCTCATGATCGGGCCCTGGCGGCCTTGCTGATCCTCCTCCTTTGTCTAGCCGCCAAGGAGATAAAGGACCGCTTCCTGGAGCGGATGCGTTCACGATCCACCATGGAAGCCAAGGCCTGATTAATCCGGTGACGATAAACCAAAACAGGATCCGGGGGCTTCCCGGGTCCTGTTTTTTACGGAATCAGAAATAGCCAGCAATTGGCGACGGCGACTTATCTTTGACCGCCGCCAGGGTGCCCGACATCTCTCCTTATAAGTGCAGGGAATCGCAAATATTTATGCAGAGCCCACACCCGGTGCAAGCTGCTTCATTCAGGATGAGTTGATCATCAATGATATGCAGAGCATGGCCCCCGCCATCCCGACAGGCAGTGACACACCGCCCGCAGGCATTACAGGTCATTTGGTCGATCTGGGGCCAGACCCTGAATTCACGGCTAAGGGAGGCGTGACTCACCAGTTTGGGCAAGGCCCGGCCTCTTAGTTCCTCTACACTGGAGAGCCCCTTGCTGCTTAGATAGCGGGCCAACCCTGACTTCATCGCTTTGACCACGCCATAGCCTCGCAGCATAACCTCAGTGCATACCTGAACATTGCTGGCGCCAACCAATATGTACTCAACCGCCTCTCTCCAGCTGCTGATGCCGCCCAGGCCGGATATGGGGAGCCTGGAGGCTTCGGCCATCTGCGCAACGCAGCGCAATCCGATGGGTTTTACCGCCGGACCTGAAAGGCCGCCCAGGGTCGAAAAACCATGCACCGAGGGCTGGGGTGCAAATGAATCCAGGTCTACCCCGGCCAGACACTGTACGGTATTAATGGCCGCCAGACCGTCCGCCCCGCCCTTCTCGGCGGCCCGGGCAATCTGGCCGATGTCGGTCACATTCGGGGAAAGCTTGACGATTACCGGAATGGTGGCCACCGCTTTGACCCAGGAGGTGATGAGGGTGGTCAGTTCCGCATCCTGCCCGATTGCGGAACCCAGGCCTTTTTCCGGCATCCCATGCGGACAGGAAAAATTCAGTTCCAGCGCATCGGCGCCGGCCTTCTGCAGAGAAATCGCCATCTGCTGCCAATCATCCTGACGCACTTCGGCCATAATACTGGCTATCAGCACTCTATCGGGAAAGCACTCTTTTATATCCCGGATCTCATCCAGCCAGCCGGAAAGGGTGCGGCAACTGATTAATTCGATGTTCTCGAGACCAAATATTTTCCCGTTATTCTGCCGGACCGCCTTTAAACGGGGGGAAACATCGCGCAACTCCATGTCGTCCGGGGGTATGGTTTTGGTTACGGCACCACCCCAGCCCAACTCAAAGGCCCGTTTAATCATGTTGCCATTGGCGGTGGGCGGAGCCGAAGCCAGCAGAAACGGATTGACCAATCTCAAACCACAGAACTCTGTACCTAAATCGACCTTCTCTTCAAACCTCACCTGGCACACCCTCTCCCCATTATTAAACTTCGCTGATGTCGTCAGGACTTGGGTGGGTAATATTCGTAAACCCAATACAGTCTCATGGTGGCCCTTCCCAACGGCACCTCATATATACGGCTAAACTTATGTGCAGCTTAAGGAAATATGACTTTCATTAATAACCATCTCAGACTCAATTCTGCAAGGGGCAAGAACATCCTCTATCACCGCCAAAGCAAAATAATTATATTTTTGATCCCGGTTGCCGGCCAAGAGGGTTTAATGGTGATTCCCTTCCTGCTGCCCTACCGGGCGTGCTTACTACGGTGACGATAAACCTGCGTAAAAAAAACAGGACCAGGGAAATTCCCGGATCCTGTCTTTATACTTTTTAATTTACAGCTTGTTCCTCTAATAGGGACCGTTTAAGAACGCTTCCCCAAACCGGACACGCATTCTCTTAGGCGTTGACATTCAGCGGGTCCAGTACGTCGTAGATGAATAAGGTGATCTGGTCCTTGATCTGATTTATCTGTTCAATCCCGGTTTGGAACGGAAACAGTACCAGAATTTCGTGACGTCCAAACTGACCTGTGCCCTGCACCGCAAAAGCCACCAACTGGTGTTCGTCGAGCTTGGTGATGATCGGCCGCAGCTNNCTCACCGGTATGTCCTGGGTGTTCTATCTCCGTGACCAGGGCGGCGGCGTAAATCCCGTCCAGGTCCACCAGCCGGGGGAGCCAGTGATAATCAGTTACCTCCCGGAACAGTCTGACAAACCACCTANNTGGAGATGGCACCCCGGGTGAGATCGCGCCGGACCTGTCTGATACATATTTCAGCACATTTGCGTCTGTGGTGTTCATTTCCTGCCTCCCACTGTTTTCGCAACCTGGTCCCGACCTGGGTAGGCTTTCCGGAATCAACACCCTGGCAAGCAACCCGACCACCGGATCGATGTGCTTGGTAGACAAGTCCTGAAGCGATTTTTATCAGAGGATGCGTCCCCGGCGATTATGTAACCTGCCGCCGGAGGCCTCCAACATCTGACAATGAAAGCTTTAACCAGACAAAGGCCAAATTGCGGGCATTATTCTTCGGTATGCCCTGTAAATAAGTATGCCCCCAAAAATTCGTCGTCATACTACAGCATAGTCTCGCAGGCGACAGTTGATACACGAATTGAAAAATTTAGGCGGGGACTGGAACTGGGAGCCGGGTTAGCTGGGGAGGTGCAAGAAATTGGGGATAACGTGCGATAGGCTCATGGCGGGATATCGTACACTCCGGCAGTTGAGTCTGTCTGTCATCGTGGTTAAAAACGGCCATAGGTCGACCGGGCACCCGCTAGTACAGGTGCCCGCTTACATTGCGCTGGAACCAGTTCCACAGCTGGACCTCTCCCAGGGCCGGCGAATGTACCGTCTCCAACTGTTTCAGCTGCAACAATTCCTTGGTAGGACCGGTTACCACCACCCCGTAGACCTGAACTCCGTGCTCCTTAAGGTACTGGTAACGGTCAGTCAGCCGCAGTTCATCGGACGGTCCGCGGTAGATCTTTTTCGCCAGTTTCTCATTCTTGACCAGGTACTCCATGGACTGCAAGAAGAACTCTTCCCGGATCCTGCTGTCGTTATCGCTGATCGGGGAATGATGGGAGAGCATCAGACTCGACATCTCCGCCATGCCCCACACCCCCTGGAACGACATAAGCGGTGTTTGCCGGTCTCCTTTGGCGGAGGAATCAGCCTCCAACCCGGTGGAGACAGCAAACCAGGTGATATCCAGATCATAGTTCTCCAGCATCTTCATTACCTGTTCAATGGAATAGACTTGGGTAAACGATAAAGCCAGTTCCGCCACCGTTCCTTCGGGTAGCATCTCCAGGGCCTCCCAGGTTGGTGCTGACTGGTTTTGCAGGATGTAACGGGAACCCTGCTCCCCCCAACCGGTAAGCTGGGCCGGGTGGTAAAAATAGAGGTTGTTTTCGAAGGAACCGTTATCCCAGACCCAGCGGGTTCCGGTCGAAGTAAGCAACTGGTTGATTTCCAGTCGGCCCACGGTAACGTCCTTTTTCCCCACCCGCTTTTTAAGGGGGTAATCTCCTTGCGCTACAAAATACGGCTTGATTTTCAGGCCACCGTCACCCCAACCCGCCGAGCTGAAAAACAGCGGCCAGGGCCGGTGGATTACCGGCATGGTCACGCCAGGGAATGAAAACTCGGTCAGGAGAGCGGCGGTCCTCTGAGTCCGGTACAGACGCCCATCCTCCCCGCCCCAGTTGAAAAAGAGGCTGGAGAGAAGAGTTCCACCCACATAAAGAGCCATGAACAAACCCAGGAGGAAAAGGGCCATGCTGAAACGGTTGCGATACCTGGCCCGCCGCAGGATCCAACGCTGTTTCTCCTCACTCATGCCCAGATCATCCAGCTTATCCGGGCCAGNNAGCCAGCAGATCTCTCCGGTTCACTTTGGGCCAGGCAGTCATCCAGCAACCGCCGGCAGGTGGGGCAGACCTCCAGATGGGCATTGAAGGCCTGTTCCTCCTCAGGGGTCATCAGTCCCTTCAGGTAGGCATCCTTCTGCCGCGCAAACTCATTACAGCTCATTAGCATCCACCTCTCTCATCTTCTGACGGGCCCGGTACAGGGTCAGCTTAACGTTGTTCAGGCTAAGGCCCAGGATGTCGGCGATCTCCTGATAGGTAAAATCAAAATAATCCCGCAGGAGCAGGACCTGCCGGCCCCGGGCGGACAGCAAATCGATGGCCTGCAAGCGGCCCGACAGGTGTTCCTTCAAGAGGAGCTCCTGCTCCGGGTCGGGCCGGGTTAGGCGGTTCAAATCGTTCAATGATTCCGGGTTGGTGAGCACCTCCCGCTTCCGTCTNNCTCGGAACAGCCAGGGCCTTACCCCCTCACCCTGGTAACTCTCCAGGTGCTCATAGGCCTTGATGAAGGTATCCTGCACCAGATCCTCCGCCGTTTCGGGATGACCAGAAAGCTTCAGGAGGTAGCGGTAAAGGTCGTTCATATGGAACTGGTAGAGGGCCTCCAAGGTGCTTGCTTTCATAGGTCACCCCCTTCTCCGTAACAACGTTTCAAGGGCAGCAAAAGTTACCTCCATCTTAACTGATTCTGGGCTCTCCGGGCACGGTGTCGGCGGTAATACCTGGTTTAAACATAATTCCCCTTGAACCATATGGTAAAATGAGAAAACCCCGGATCACGGTGACTTTCCTGAAAAGAAAGGAACGGTTTAATGGAAACAGTCTTGATTATGGTTTCGAGGGTTATCAACTTCCTGCATGATCTTATTGTGGGGATGATGCGGCAGAGCGGTACTGCCATCAGTGACAAGGAACTTCACTTCTGGGTTATCGGGTTGATCGGCATGATCATCTTTTTCAGCAGCTACGCGGCCTTCAAATACCTGCAGCGATGGGGAATAGGTGCAGTTTCCCTGGTTTTCACCGTGATAATAGTAACTATCCTGGCTGTCGGCATCGAGGTTGAACAGTATATAACCGGCGGAGGCCGGATGGAGACCTTCGATGTTCTTGCCGGGGTTGCCGGGTTCCTGGCTCTCTTCCTGGTCTATTGTCTGCTCCTTCTCATCGGGCGTCTGTTGCAGGCGTTGATGCGCAAGATCAGCCAGCGGAAGAAGAACCGGATCTGGCAGAAGTAGTGTTCAGCTTGATCATTTCCGGGATAATCGGCCTTTACAGGAAAAAAATCGGTGAGGGGGCGGTTGGTTTGATAAGAAAGGGTTTAGGGAGCTGTTTGACGGTATTGGTCCTGGCCATTTTACTGATGGCCACCGTGTTGCCATTCAGGGGAAAGGCCGACCCGACCTCGGATTATCAATTGACCATCCTGTTTACCCACGATCTGCATTCCCATTTTGATCCCTACCGGGTGGTCAATGACCAGGGACAGGTCGAGCTGCGGGGAGGCCTCGCCAGGCTGGCCCGCATCATTGAGCGGGAAAAGGCCGCCAACCCCGGCCGGGTACTGGTGGTTGACGGCGGGGATTTCAGCATGGGCACCCTCATCCATACCCTGTATATGACCGAAGCGGCGGAACTGCGCCTGCTGGGCAAAATGGGTTATGATGTAATGACCCTGGGCAATCATGATCTGGAATTCGATACCCCGGCACTGGCCGCGATGCTCAATGCCGCGATGGAATCGGGAGATCCCCTGCCCCGGCTGGTAGCGGCCAACCTGAAAGTAAAACCGGAGCGGGCACAGCTGGGCGGGCTGGAGGCAGCCCTGGAATCTTTTCCGGTCGAGCCGTACACGGTAATTGACAAAGACGGAATCCGGATTGGAGTGTTCGGGCTCTTCGGCCGGAGTGCGACCCGGGATTCGATCTGGGACGAGCATATACAGGTTGAGGACCAGATAACCACCGCCAGCAAGATGGTAAAGCAGCTCCGGGAGGAGGAAAAGGTCGATCTGGTGGTCTGTCTGTCGCATGGCGGCACCCAGGCAAAGGGTGATTCAGAGGACGAGATCCTGGCTCTGCAGGTGCCCGGGATTGATTTTATTGTCAGCGGTCACTCCCATACCACCCTGACCCGGCCGATTATCAAGGGTAACACCATCATCGGTTCGGCCGGTTGTTTTGGCAGCTATCTGGGCATTCTGCGGCTGGACTGCCCGCCCGGCAAACCCCCGGCTCTGGTGAGCTATCAGCTGGAAGAGGTCTCCGGGGAACTCACCCCGGTACCGGCGATAGCCGCGGAGATTGACCGGTACAAGAGGATGGTCGACCGCCAATTCCTGGCCGATTCCGGCTATACCTATGACCAGGTTCTGGCCGAGTCAGATTACAGTCTGGAGTCGTATGACTCCATGCAGGAAAATGGGGTGGAATCCGGTCTGGGTGATCTGATCGCTGATTCCTTACGGGCGGCAGTCGAAAAGGCCGAAGGAGCAAAGGGCGATTACCTGCACCTGGCGGTAGCACCCGTCGGTGAGATCCGGGCCTCCCTGACGGCGGGCAATCTGGAGGTGGATGATGTCTTTCAGGTGCTCCCCCTGGGACAGGGCGCTGATAAATCCATGGGCTATCCCCTGGTAAGCTGCTACCTGACCGGCAAGGAGATCAAGAACTGCCTGGAGACCCAGTCAACCCTGGCACCGCTGTCATCCAAATACAGTGTTCAGGTTTCCGGGGTGAAGTTCGAGTATAACCCCAACCGGGTCCCCTTTGACCGGGTTTACAACCTGAGAATCAGTACCCCTGAAGGTGGTTACGAACCAATCCAGCCCGACCGGTTGTACCGGGTTAGTGCCAGTTACCTGACGATGGCGATGCTCAGCAAAATGGGTGACATATCGCATGGCATCATAACCGCAACCCCCAAGGACAAAACCGGTCAGCCGATAACCGACCTCACCAAGGCGGTGATCGACGCCGATCCCAACCGTCCCGGAGTCCAGGAGCTGAAGGAATGGAGGGCCCTGGCAGATTACCTGGCGGCGCAGCCTGACCTGGATGGCGATGGAATCGCCGATCTCCCGGCGAAGTACCGCCAGCCCGAGGGGCGCTACCAGGCGGTGCCCTCCTGGAACCCATTCAACCTCTTCCGGGAAGCCACCCGCATCACCTGGGGACTGGTAACCGGGTTGCTATTGGTCATGGGTCTTACTTTCCTGGTGGTAAGGGGAATAATCCGTCGGCTTCGCGACCGGAGCAGGGCCGCCGGAGTATGACGGCGAACACGTGGGATTCCGCTGTGGAGCCGCAGTGACCGGGGCTGAAAATAGAGAAGGCCGGGCATCCATCAAGGACACCCGGCCGGACGCTAAGTGAGGAATTACGGATTTTTATGCACTGAACTCCTTCTCGACTTCCTGCCGCAGGAGTTTCTTCTCGATCTTGCCTAACGGAGTCATGGGCAGCATGGGCCGGAAAACATACTCGCGGGGGATCTTGTAGTCGGCCAGATACTCTTTAAGGTATTCCTGAATAGCGTTCCCGTCCAGGGTAGCACCTGGTTTGGGCATGATATAAGCCCGTCCGACCTCACCCATCAATTTATGAGGTACCGGAACCACGGCTACGAACAGAACCCCGGGGTACTGGCTGATCCGGTCCTCGATCTCCGCCGGATAGACATTGAAGCCGCCGGTGATGTACATTTCCTTGGCCCGGCCTACCAGGTGCAGGTCATCATTTTCATCCAGGAAGCCCAGATCCCCTGAATAGAACCACCCGTCCTTATCAAAGGCGGCCGCGGTTGCTTCCGGCATCTTGTAGTATTCTTTGAACAGCATCGGGCCGCGGTAACATACCTCGCCGATGGTGCCCCGCGGGACTTCGTTTTGATCCTGATCTCTGATGGTCAGTTCAAATTCAGGCGCAATCTTGCCGCAGGTCTGATGCAGGTTGTCCAGGTCGCCGGGCAGATCGGTCCAGGTAGTGAAACCCGCAGTCTCGGTCATTCCCATCGGATTGCTGCAGTTGGGAGTCACCTCCAGCATTTTGGCCAGGATATCGCGCGGGGCCATAGCACCGCCAATCTGGCCAAACCGCACCCGGGAACGGGCTTCTTCCAAATTGAAATCGGGTGAGCTGAATACCATGGCGTACATGGTAGGCACCCCGGCCATGAGGGGAACCTGGTATTGCTCGCATATCCTGTTGGCCAGATGGGGCTCGAAGTAATCCATCAGGACCTGAGTGCAGCCGGCAATCAGGGGGGTCGCGCCCCACTCGGTGGCACCACTGACATGGTTGACCGGGCTGGCGCATACGATATGGTCCCCGGGTTGCATTCCCTCGGGTGCCAGGAACTCGGTCTTCTGTACCAGGGCCATACTGATAACATTGCGATGGGTCAACACTGCACCTTTGGGCTGTCCGGTGGAACCTGAGGTATATACGATGATCAAGGGGTCATCGGTNNCGCTCCTTTAATGCCTGGTCGAACTCGGAGTAATCCCCCTGCATGATCTGATGCCAGGTCATAGCATTGGGCAGCCGGGCCGGTCCTCCCACCACCCACACTGTTTGCACCGAAGGACACTCCTCAAGGGCCGGTGCCAGCCGTTCCTGGTAGGAGGGGACATCCAACAGGTTATACAGGCACAGCACATGGCTGGCCTCACAGTTGCCGAGTATATAAGCCATCTCATGTGAAGTATAGCGGGTATTCATGCCCACAATAATGGCCCCCACCATGGAAGCAGCCAGGTAGAAGGTAAAGAACTCGGGTCGGCCGTTCATCACATAACCCAGTCGGTCGCCCTTCTTTACCCCCATCTTCAGCATGAACTTGGCCACCTGCTGGACATTCTTGTTCAGCTGCTGGAAGCTGATAGGTACATCATGGTAGATAAAGGCTGCATTGTCTGGAATCTTCTCCGCCCACATTTTCAGATAATCTGAGAACCTGGGCAGGGCGCCGTCCAACCGGTTGCCACGCTCAATTTTAATAACCTCCCGTTTACCGCTCATTTTCGTCCTCCCTTTCTCCAATAAAATTATGAAACCATGACTTTTCCAACGGCTTAACCCTAGCGTATGACAACCCACTTTGCTGGCCGCTTAGATTTAACTTAGATAATTATTATATTTTTCTGACACCTGGAAATTTTCGGGGTATTCCGAAAAGTGATTCCCGGGGAAAGCTCAGATATAAGGAAGAGATAGTCGATCTTAAGCGATCAGGCCTTGCTAAGGGAGCCGCCATTACCATCCTCGCCCAACAGCCATTTGAGCAAGTCAGCTACCGGCTGTTCGACTCCGCTGCGAATAAGATCCCGCAATTCTTTGGTCTTGCGATGGGGGCTGACCTGAAATTCGGCTGCCAGGTTGGTTTCCAGTTTGTTGTAGAGATTGAGGGCCTGCCCGGGGTTGCATAACGCAAAATGGGCCAGCATCTGCAGACGATACGAATTCTCATCGGCAAAGGATTGGGATGATGCCCGGTTTAAAACATTTAACGCTTCTTCATATTCGCCGGTTTGCAGGAGAAGTCTTCCCAGAACCACCAGGGTATCGTAACTCTTTTTCGCCAAGGCCTCACTCTCCACCGTCAGTAGAGGGCCCAGGTTCTCCCCTTCCAGAAGATCTCCCCGATAAATCTTGACCGATTGCCGCAACAGGTTAATGGCCTCCGAAATCTGGTTGGACTCCATATGCCTGGCGGCTCTTTCATTCCAGGTAGTAAATTGGCGAATATCAGTCCAGACCTTATCAGGATTAAGACTGCACAGGCCATCTTTCAGGATAATAAAGTCGTGATCACCCAGGAATTTACGCAACCGGTTCAAGGTGAAATGGAAGCTGTTCCGAGCCGACTTAATATCAGTCTCCGGCCACATCTCCTCGATTACTGCTTCCATGCTGACCGGTACCGATTTGGCAGCCAGGAGGGCCAAAAGATACCAGGGTTTTTTGAGGCCGAGATTGGCATGTTTAGTTCCGCCAATGTCAATAATCAAGGGCCCCAGCATGTACAGCCTTAATGGTTCGGGGCGGGTTTCCTCAAGCGTAATGGCCATGGAACTCAGGCGGCCGTTTATCAGTTTGTGAATATAAGCCGAGTATTCACCCCGCTCCCCAACCTGGGTGATGATTCGTGCCACATGATCATCCCGCCACATAAAAAAGTGGTAGTACGATTTCTCCAGGGCCAGTTGTAATAAAGCATCAACATTTTGCGCCCATAATTCTTTATTGCCCCGGAGGTCATATAATAACGCCAGCTGCAGGTAACCCGAGGCCTGAAGGAATATGCTTCCGGCAGTGATGCTCCTTCCCAGAGCCTCCCGGAGGTACTGCTCAGATTCCTCCAGATGGCCCAGCTCCCGCAGAGCTCCTCCCAACACCAGAAGACACTTGATGAGGTAGATCTCTCCCCCGGCTTTTTCCCGGAGTTTCAGGGCCTGACCGGCTAAGGCGGCCGCTTCATGATACTGGCCTCGAACATACATGTAGTGGCCTCTCCAGGTCCAATAGTAGGCCATGATGTGGTCGTTTTCCCCGGTCATAAACGCCCCCATGATGTCGCCCATTTCATTGAAAAGCTTCTCGCATAACCCGTAGTCTCTCAAATAAAGCGCGGCATAACAGGCAAAATTCTTGATATAGAAGATCTGCGCCTCCATCCCTAGCCGCTGGGCCTTGTCCAGGGAATCCGCCAGAAAAGACTGGGCGGCTGCAAATTCCCCGGTGAAATCCGCGATCAATCCGGCCATGTAAGGGAGATAGACTGAAGCAAGGTCCTCCACCTCTAGTGAATTCATTCTTTCGTAAGCCTCGGACAATCTCTTTTGAGCCACATCAAAATTCCCTATATAGTGGTGGGTAAATGCCAATACCCAATTCGCCCAGATTTTGATATGGTCATCCCGTAATATGAACCCGATTTTTCTGATCTCCTCGCCGATCCGAACCGCTTCACCCAGATTTCCGGTCGAATAACAGTGAGCCATGGCCACATAAAAACCCCGGTCGGCACTGATTCTCAAATCCGATACCTCTTGCGAATAAGTGCGTCGAGCTTGAGCCTCAATTATGGTCTGCATCTGGCGAAAATCTCCCAAGTACATCAATACCGTCATACTTTGACCCAGGGCGTACGACTCCCCCTTGGCATCGTTGTTCTCCCGGAANNAGTGTCGCCAAAGGGCGGGGTCGCGGAGTTTTACCGAGCAGGCCAGGGCAAAGCTCATCCACGGGCTGGAATCCCTTTGCCCCGGCGGCAGCTTTATGATCAGCGAGTGGAGGCGGTCGGCCAGTTCGTAACCAAGGATTTCCGGCCGCGACCTCTTCAGCACTTCAATTGATTTCTCAACATCCTGACCATGAATGTAATGATAGATTGATTCTTTCCAGTTATTCTGGGCAAAGAAATAATCGCCGGCTTTCCGGTGCAGGCCCTGGACCTTGTTCGCACCCCATATTTCGACGGCCTTGCGCATGAGAAACGATTTCCAGAGTGCATGCAGCCTGAAGGCGCTGAATTCGGTTTCTACCGGGTATACCAGGATATTCATCGCACAAAGATCCTTTAGAACTGCCGCTCCCGCTTCACCGGCCAGGATAATGGCCAGATCTGCCGGTATTTCCCGCATCATCGAAGTCGCCAGCAAAACGTCCTGCTGCTCGGCGGAGAGGTTGCTGAAACATTCCTGTTCCAGGTAAACACTTAATACCGGGATCTTTTTTAACAGGAAAGCGGCCTCGATATCCAGATATTCCGGGCTGAACTGCTCGGACAGCATCTCCCCCAGCATTACGATAACCGGGGTCCATCCGGCAGCCAGACTCATTACCCGCTCCATCTGTTCCCGGGACAGATTCAGATGATAGATCTCTTTAAAGAATTCCTGACACTCACCCGGTGAAAATGCCAGCTGAGCATCACTGATATTGAGCATCTTGCGCTGTATCGCCTTCTGCGCCAGTTTCCATCGGGGTTCACGCCGGGTAATAATAATGAAATGAAAGTCAGGAGGAGCCTGGGATATCAATGATTGAATGAAAGTCCCGAATTTACCGGTTTCGTCAACCGTCTGAAAATCATCCAGGACGATTACCAGTCCATCATTGAGCGGCACTTTATGAAGCCAGTCGGCCAGAGCCGAAACTGTATTCTCAACCGAACCCCCACCAATTGAGCCGCTTTCATATTCGGGGGTCGTGGTAAAGCTTTGCAGAAAGTTCATCAGATGACTGATGAACGGTGACAGGTCTGAGTTGCCCGGGTCCAGTGAATACCAGAAGACATTGATCGGCAGCCGCCGCAGAACACTGGCCACCAGAGTAGTCTTGCCCTGGCCGGGTGAACCGCAGACCAGGGTAAACCTCTTGTCCACCGCCCCGAGAAGGAGCCTTTCCAGGCGCGGGCGCTGAATGATCTTAGGTAAGGCCGGAATGTTAACCTGGGGCATGCATAGGTCACTCCCCATCCGATTACTGGTGATTCAGATTGCCCTGATATCGTACATAAAGTCATTCACGCCAGATATTTACTGATTTCGATGTAGCCGTCTTGAATTCCTTTGAAAATTTCGCAAATTATAGCCGGGGTTAACCTCGGTGTTGCCAAAAGACAAAAACAAGCCGGTCAGGCCCGCAATAACGCGGCTGTACCGGCTTGTTAATGCTATCTTTCGCCCGTGTCGGGCGCACACCAGTCGGCTGTGTTCAGACAGTCTGGACCCTTGGTTTTAAATTGATTTCAGGTATTCGACCAGATCATTCTTTTCCCGATCGGTCAGGTTAAGTTTAAAGATGGTGTTGTAAAACTCGATTACTTCCTTCAGATCGGCAAAACGTCCGTCATGAAAGAAACCGCCTTTTTGGTGAGTCCAAAGCCCGTTGAGTGGTGAAGTCCGGTATCGGTTGTCGGGAGACCTGTCGGCCTGGAAAGCATCAATTCCCATTTCTTCAGGCGCATGCATATTCCAGCCCGGTTCACTGAATACGGGGGGTATATGACATCGGGCACACATCGCTTTTTCGTTGAACAGCTTTTCGCCACGTTGGGCGGCCTTTTTATCATAACTGTTCTTCGGAGCCGGGGGAGCGATCAAGGCCAACTGGTATACATGGAGATCTGCCAGTTTTGGCGTGACCAGATCCGGTTTGTTTCTTATATTCCAATCCCCGGTTTTGACGGCAATCGGGTATTTGCTGGGATTATTCAAGCGGGGATCAAAAAAGGTACCTTTTCCTCTCATCTGAGTATTAGCAACATAGGCATTCCAATGGACTAAAGAACCCCACCCGGTCCAGGTATGCAGGTTAATCCCCGATAGCGAGAAAATCGGGGGAAGTAAAACTGCAGCTGATTTTCCATCAGGGGCAAATCCTTTCCCGTCCATGAGAAGCACCGCATCATATTTTCCCGGCCCCCAGCTGGCCAGCACCTTTTTCACTGTGGCCACGTCGACACCTAAACGGTCCGCAATTACTTGCAGATTGGGTGCCAGGCTGATGATGGCCCCTACGTTCAAATCCCGGTTGGCCCAACCATCCAGTCGCTTGCCGATTCCGGGAGCAAATGAGTCATCTACGGTGGAATGGCACAGGGCACACTGGATTCCGATAGAGGAGAGGTTTCCCTTTTTATCAAAGAAACCGGTCAAACCAACAACTGCGTCATTCTCCAGGAGAACCAGGGTACTGGCGGGGTCATCGAGATCTACCTTTCCTGCCTTCAAGTCTTTAACCAGGTTCTTGGGAAGAGCCTCGACATCAACCTTAAGCCCTACGGCCAGGGCCTCTTTGGGACTGACCCCGGGACCTACCCCACCCAGCTTTTTTCCGGCGATCGCCCGATGAAGTTGAAGAGTATCCCCCCAAAAGGCTTCATCACCGAAGGTGTCATAACGAAATGTATGCTGCCCTTTTTCTAACCTCTCCAGCATGCTCTTTTTCAACTCCGGTGCCAATTGAGCAGATTCCGGTGCGGGTCTCGACAGCAACTCCTGCAACTGCCCCACAGAAACCGTCGGTTTTGCTTCATCATTGAAGAACACAAAGGTTGATATAGCCACCAAAACCAATATAGAGGCTAAGATAATGGCGGTGGGTCTTAGTCGAAAAAACTTAATCCACATAAAATCCCCCCTTATTAAAGGCCCGTTCAAGATATGTTTATTTTAAATTTGGCAGGTTTATGAAAATTAATAGGGGGGTTACGTGGTCGCTGCCTGAATATAAAAAAATCTTCGTGTTTCCACTAAGGCTTAATTATTGTATTGTGCCCGTCGTACAGGATCTTAGATATAGATATAGGGCCCTCACTGGTGAGATTGCCATTTAGTACAATCATACGATGTAGTATAATTAAAATAGTACAAAGGGGAGCTTGCTATAAGCAGGCTGAGAGTAAGCTGTTTGCTTAGACCCTTATAACCTGATTTGGGTAATGCCAACGTAGGGAAATAATAAGCAGAGATTACTGCATGTGTACCTTCGTTGGTGTATATGCAGTTTTTTATTTGATTTTGGGGACCATCAGTTTATGTGAAAGGAGATAACCATGGTAAAAAATTGTATTGAAAATGTCCGCCGCAAAGCGCCTCTTGTCCACAATATTACAAACTATGTAACGGTAAACGATGTTGCAAATGCGCTTCTTGCTTGCGGAGCCAGTCCGATTATGTCAGATGATCGGGAAGAAGTGGAGGAAATCACATCTATTTGTGGAGGCCTGAATATTAACATCGGAACACTGAACCAAAATACAATACCCTCCATGATTCTCGCTGGAAAAAAAACCAACGAACTGGGGCATAAGGTTTTGCTTGATCCGGTTGGAGCAGGCGCAAGCAAGCTCCGCACAGATACGGCAGTCAACCTGATGAAAGAAATTAAGTTCAACGCAATCCGCGGAAATATCTCTGAGATTAAGACATTAGCGCTGGGAAGCGGAAGTACAAAAGGCGTTGACGCTGATGTTGCCGATGCCGTAATCGAGGATACTCTTGATAGTGCAATAACTTTTGTGAAAGCATTTTCGAAAAAGGCAGGATGCATAATAGCAGTTACGGGGGCCATTGACCTGGTTAGCGATGGAGATAAATGCTATGTCATCAGAAATGGTAGAGCGGAAATGTCAAAAATCACAGGCACTGGTTGCCAGCTTTCCGCAATCATGACAGCTTTTCTTATTGCCAATCCGGAGAATCAGCTTGAGGCAGCCGCAGCTGCTGTGTGTGCAATGGGGCTTGCTGGCGAAATAGGGTGGAGCAATATGCAGCCTGGCGATGGGAATTCCACCTACGGGAACAGAATTATTGATGCCATTTATAACATGGATGGAGATACTCTGGAAAAGGGAGCAAAGTATGAAGTTCGATAAGAAGAGATTACTTTTATATGCGGTCACCGACAGGTCCTGGCTTGGAAGTGAAACTCTCGGAAATGCGGTGGAAAAGGCACTGCAAGGCGGTGCAACCTTGGTACAACTTCGAGAGAAAGAACTGGAGAATGGAAAATTCCTCGAGGAAGCAAAAGAGATTAAAGCATTGTGTAAAAAGTATCATGCACCTTTTGTTATCAATGATAATGTAGATATAGCCATTGCGGTGGATGCCGATGGTGTCCATGTAGGACAAAACGATATGGAGGCCGGCAATGTACGTGAGCTGATAGGTAGGGATAAAATACTTGGAGTATCGGCGCAGACGGTCGAACAGGCGATATTGGCAGAAAAAAAAGGAGCAGATTATTTGGGGGTGGGAGCAGTATTTCCTACTGGTTCCAAGTCTGATGCAGATTATGTAAGCTACGAAACCCTAAAAGAAATCTGTAAAGCTGTAAGTATACCTGTTGTGGCAATTGGAGGTATAAGCAAGGATAACATAATGGAATTGTCAGGCTCCGGGATTTGCGGAATAGCTGTAATCAGTGCAATTTTTGCACAGCCCGACATTGTGAAGGCTACCGCCCAATTAAAAGAATTAACCAAAAAAGTGGTGGAGACATGATTAAGGGAGCAATCTTTGACCTGGATGGAACTATTCTGGATTCCATGCCAGTCTGGGATAATGCAGCGGAAATGTTTTTAAACAGTATAGGGATTAAAGCAGAGCCCGGGCTTGGCAAAATCATGTTTTCCATGAGCATGACAGAAGGAGCTGAGTTTTTAAAGGACAAGTACAGCCTGGATATGGATACAGATGCGATATTGACGGGAATTAACCACACCATTGAAGATTTCTATTATTATCAGGTTCAGTTAAAGGAAGGTGCAGAACAATTCTTGAAAGACTTGAAGCAGGTCGGAATTAATATGGTGGCTGCAACATCCAGTGACAGGCAGGTTGTGGAAAGGGCTCTGAAGAGACTCAATGTCATGAATTATTTTGACCGGATATTTACCTGTACTGAAACAGGTGCCGGTAAAGTAAAGCCGGATATCTATCTTGCTGCAGCTGAATATATGGGAACCCTTCCCAAGGATACATGGGTTTTTGAAGATGCCTTGCATGCTATTCGGACGGCAAAAAATGCCGGCTTCCGAACAGTAGGAGTACATGATGCTTCAAGCATGGAAAACCTGGAAGAGATTAAGGCAATCTGTGACATCTATTTAAATAAGTTGGACGATTTTTATAGTCTGCTGGAAAGATCATCTTTATAAAAGATGTTTTCAGCGGCCAATTGGGGGGCACCACCTTTGGTCGCCAATAAAATTAATGCTAAAGCAAGCTTAGCGGAATGGAGAAGAATATGAAAACAGCATTGACAATCGCCGGAAGCGATTGCAGCGGAGGCGCCGGCATCCAGGCAGATATTAAGACAATGACCGCCTATGGCGTATATGCCATGAGTGCGATTACTGCGCTTACTGCACAGAATACAACCGGTGTTACAGGCATTATGGAGGTTACTCCAGAATTTTTAGGTAAACAGCTTGACTGCATTTTTACCGATATCTATCCGGATGCAGTTAAGATTGGCATGGTTTCATCGGCTGAACTGATTGAAACCATATCAGAAAGGTTGAAATTTTATAATGCCAAAAACATTGTCGTGGATCCGGTAATGGTTTCCACAAGTGGTTCAAAGCTCCTTAAGGATGACGCAATAGAGACTTTGAAAAACAGTTTGCTCCGTCAGGCAGTCTTATTGACACCGAATATTCCGGAAGCGTCTGTCTTATCGGGGATATCTATTGCAAATGAAACGGATATGATTAAAGCCGCCGAAATTATCAGCAACCAATTCGGGTGCGCTGTTCTTTGCAAGGGTGGGCATAGAGTAAACGATGCCAATGACTTATTGTACTATAACCATAAATTCAAATGGTTCATGGGTGAGAAGATTTACAATAACAATACACATGGAACCGGATGCACTTTATCCAGTGCTATCGCTTGCGGTCTTGCTAAAGGCATGGATTTGGATACATCAGTTCAATTGGGGAAGGAATATGTGTCAGGTGCATTAAAGTCAATGCTTGATCTGGGAAAAGGAAGGGGACCTATTAACCACCTGTGGAATATCAATATTGAGCGATAGCCTTTCTTCAGTAATGGGGTAGAAACACTGTTTATCCGGTTATAAGCATGGGGACCAATGGGATTCTGGTCGGTATAAAAAAGGTGAGCTAATCAGCTCACCCCTGTTCGTTACGTATGGTGCGGCAGATGGGACTTGAACCCATACCCCGCGAAGGACACGCCCCTCAAACGTGCGCGTCTGC
>DCTH01000069.1:18759-19077 GCA_002329495.1 Syntrophothermus sp. UBA1445
CTTCCCTTCTTAGAGCAATTTTGCCTATGATGGGTGCATGTCTGCCTAAATCCCGATCACATATTAATATATGGTTTAATCCTCTTATCGTAGTTCTGATTAATAAAAACAGAGGGCTAGTTGAGGTAGGACTAATGTGCCAGAAAGAAGTATTAAAACCGTAGCTGGCTAATTTTTTGAATCAGTGAATAAGTCTTGCAGGATTATAAAGACCACAGTAGAAATTTCGTATAAAGGATATATCTACTATTTTTGGGGAGCACTATGAATTTACTGCAACAAAGAATAGAAGAGTTAGGAAGTGTAATTCTGAATTTT
>DCTH01000151.1:0-13866 GCA_002329495.1 Syntrophothermus sp. UBA1445
TTCCGCGCGGCCAGTAACTGCCGGTGGCAGTCCGGCGAGCCGAGCAACATGAATCCCGTAGCTCTTGTCGGCTTTTCCGGGCAGTACCTTGCGCAGGAATATCACATCATCCCCGCTTTCCTTGACCGAGACACAGAGATTGAATACCGGGGGATATCGGTCGGCTAGATCGGTCAGCTCGTGATAGTGGGTGGCGAACAGGACCCTGATCCCCTCCATTTCAGCCAAGTGTTCGGCCAGGGCCCGGGCGATGCTCATCCCGTCATAGGTGCTGGTCCCCCGTCCCACCTCGTCCAGAATCACCAGGCTGCGGGAGGTGGCATTCCGCAGGATGTTCGCGACCTCGACCATCTCGACCATAAAGGTGCTTTTTCCGCTGCTGAGATCATCACTGGCCCCCACCCGGGTGAAGATTTGGTCCGCCAGCCCGATGTCCGCTTCCTCGGCAGGTACAAAACTACCCATCTGGGCCATGATCNNCATTTCCACCATAAAGGTGCTCTGACCGGCGGCCAGGTCATCGGAAGCCCCCACCCGGGTGAAGATTTTGTCCACCAGGCCGATTTGGGCTTCTTCCGCCGGAATAAAGCTGCCCATCTGGGCCATGAGTACCAACAGGGCGGCCTGGCGCATAAAGGTGCTCTTGCCTCCCATATTGGGACCGGTAACAATCCCTATTCGGGATCCCTTCGGGTTGAGCTCCGTATCATTGGGAACAAATCGGGCCTCACCCAGGAATTTCTCGACCACCGGGTGTCGTCCGCCCTTGATGCGAATCGGTCCGGTGGAATGAATACGCGGGCGATGATAACGGTTTTCAAAGGCCACCTGGGCCAGTGAGGCCAGGGTATCGATCTGGGCAATCTGCTGTGACAGGGACTGAATATCCACAATATCACCCTGCAGGGCCTGTCTTATCTCGGCAAACAGTTCCTGTTCGAGGGTAATCAGCCGGTCCTTGGCTCCCAGGACCTCATTCTCGTATCTCTTTAACTCATCAGTTATGTAACGTTCCGCATTGACCAGAGTCTGTTTCCTTATGTAATCAGGAGGTACCAGATCCAGGTTGGTTTTGGTGACCTCCAGGTAGTAACCGAACACCCGGTTGAAGCCCACCTTCAAAGATTTAATCCCGGTGCGCTCTTTCTCGGTCTGCTCATACTCAAGCAGCCACTTTTCTCCTTTAAAGGCGATTCTCCGCAGCTCATCTACCTGTGCATGGTAACCGGTTTTGATGATACCACCATCNNTATCAATCAATTCCCGGGTTGAGTGAAGTTCATTGAGGTCAAATAACCGGCTGAGCAGGTGACTGGAGCAATCCAAACCCAATCGTTTTAGTTCCGGGATCTCCTCCAGCGATGACTGCAGGGCCAGCAGCTCCCGGGGACTGACCACCGCGGCTCCGATCTTGCCAGCGATCCGCTCGATATCGCGGAATTTCTGCAGGACTGACTGCAGGTCCTCACGCAGCTCCCGCTTAAAGAGCAACTCTTCCACCGCATCCAACCGCTTGTCAATATGCCGGGCATCAAGCAGTGGCTGTTCCAGCCAGCCGCGGAGCATCCTGCGACCCATCGCGGTTCGGGTGCGGTCCAAGACCGCCAGCAGAGAACCATCGGATTTGCCATCCCGCAGGTTGCCGGTCAGTTCCAGGTTGCGTCGGCTGGTCCGGTCCAGTCCCAGGTAGTCGGTTATTTGGTAGACAGTGAGCCGCTGCAGTTGGTTCATAGCCGCCCTTTGGGTTTCCTCGATGAAGCCCAGTACGGCCCCGGCCGCAGCTGAAGCTTCCCGTTTATCTTCCAGATCCAGCAGGGTTTCACGGCTCTTGCCAAAATACTTTTCCAGCCGGGAATGGGCCTGTTCCGGTCCAAAATGCCCGGGATCAATCTCAGTCACCAGAGTCCCGGGGATCTCCTCTCCCAGGATACTCTGGATCTCCTGACTGCTCCACATCGGTACCAGACACTCTGCCGGCCTCAGCCTAGCCAACTCATCAAGNNCAAGGATATCAGCCCGAACCCTGGACCCGGACAGTTGACAGGCTCGAAAATCTCCGGTCAGGAGATCAAGATAGGCCAGTCCGGCCCGTTCTCCATTGAAAACCAGGGCCGCCAGGTAGTTGTTGTCCGCCGTCAGCCAGGAGTCATCCAGGGCAGTACCCGGGGTTACCACCCGGGTAACCTCCCGCTGGACAATGCCCTTGGCCTGCCGGGGATCTTCCACCTGGTCGCAGATGGCCACCCGAAATCCCCGTTCCAGTAACCGCTTTATGTAGTTGTTAGCTGCATGATAAGGAACACCGCACATGGGAACCTTACGTTCGCCGCCATCCCGGGCTGTCAGTACAATATCGAGTTCCCGGGATGCGGTCTGGGCGTCCTCAAAGAACATCTCATAAAAGTCCCCAAGCCGGAAAAAGAGTATGCAGTCGGCATACTCTTTTTTTATGCTCCGGTATTGTTCCATCATCGGGGTTAAACCACTCATTTTGATGCCTCCAGGTCAGGGAGAAACGGGTCAGGTCTTGCTGTTAGCAACAGGAACTCCCGCAGGAGTCACAGCCTCCACCGCAACCAGAACTGCCGTGAATGGCCTGATCAAGTGCGAAGTAGACCCCATTCATGAGGTTGTTGAATTTTTCCTGAGCATCGGCCAGTCCTTTGATAAGAGGATTTTTGTACATGGCCTCTTCCAATTCGTGGAGGTATTTCTGCTCCTCATCCGGAATCTCCTGCCCTGCTTCCATCTTCTCCACGGCCTTGGTGCGGGCATCCTGGAACTTNNCCTTTGACTGGCTCTCCTGAAAACCCTGATACTCTTCGGATTCAGATATGGTAGTACCCAAATGAAAGGCCATACTGATAATCTCTGCACGTTCCATTAGTTATTACCTCCTCCAATATTAGTTCGCTTCCTTTGGTCCTTTTCCTTCCACCAAATCTCCTAACAGGTTAAAGGTTCTTGCCTCCGTTATCCTGACCGGTACCAGTTTTCCGGTGATGGCTTCAGGTCCTGAAAAAATCACTATTCGGTTGGTACGGGTACGTCCCGTCAATTTCTCCGGATTGGTCTTGCTTCTGCCCTCCACCAGTACCTCCTCCACCTGGTTCTCAAACCTCCGGTTGGTCATTAGGGCTAGTTCATACTGTACCTCATTCAAACGCAGCAAACGCTGGTGCTTGATTTCCTGGGATACCTCATTGGGCATGCAGCAGGCCTTAGTCCCGGTACGTGGTGAGTACATGAAGGTAAAGGAAGCATCAAACCCGACTTTTTTTACCGCGTCCAGGGTCTGCTCAAAGTCTTCTTCCTCCTCCCCGGGGAAACCTACAATCAGATCAGAGGTTATCGCTACTCCCGGGATCCTCTCTCGCATTAACTGAGCCAGCTCAAAATAATACTCCCTGGTATAGCCGCGGTTCATCAGTTTCAGAATCTTGTTGCTCCCGGCTTGAATAGGGGCATGGACATGTTCACAGACCCGATCGAGGCTGCCGATGGCATCAATCAGCTTGGGAGTCATATCGCGGGGATGGGAGGTGGTAAACCGCAGGCGCCACAGACCATCAACCTCGTTAACCATAGCCAGGAGGTCAGCGAAGTCAATCTTCTCAACGAGGCCCCGGCCATAGGAATTGACGTTCTGCCCCAACAGGGTGATCTCTCTTACCCCCCGGTCCACCAGTCCCCGGACTTCATTCAGTATATGTTCTGGAGTCCGGCTCCGCTCACGACCACGGGTATACGGGACAATACAGTAGGAACAGTAGTTGTTGCAGCCATACATTATGGTCACGAAAGCACTGATACCATCCACCCGCCGGTCGGGTAGTTCCTCCACTACTTCTCCTGGTTGGTCCCATACCTTAATATACGGCAGCTTGTCGGTGTTCCCCCGGTCCAACAAATCCGGGAGCTCATGAATGTTATGGGTCCCGAATACCAGATCCACCCCCAGCTTCTTGAGCTTGGCCTGGACATCGGCGAGTTGGGCCATACAACCGCCCAGGGCCACCTTCATCTGCGGGTGTTCAGCCTTAAGGCGCTTGATCTGTCCCAGTTTGCCGTATACCTTGTTTTCCGCCGAGTGACGGACACTGCAGGTATTCAAGACCACCAGATCTGCTTCTTCCAGTGAAGAGGCCTCCGTTAAGCCGGACTGCTCCAGTAAACCGGCAATGATCTCGGAATCCCGCTCGTTCATCTGGCAGCCATAGGTTAAAATATGATACTTTTTCCCTTCATTTTTTGGTAATGTTTCTGTCATCAATACCAGTATGCACCTCTTAATTCAATTCAAATGCCTACAGTTAAAACTGTAGGCCAAGTATCTTTAATATTATGAGATCGTCACTTCTTTGTATTGTACACAAAGTCAGTATCAAGATCCAAAAAATACTTTTCGAAATCGCTTATGAGGCCTGTCAATTAAAACAAATAGTCCAACGGCTTAGAGTCCCCGTAAATAATCAGGACGCAGGTATCTTGTGTCCCCCCGCTCAATTATGGCATTAATAACCGCCAGCAGGTTTTCTTTATCCANNTTGGAGGCGTGGTTGCTGCGAAACTCGCAGCCTGTAAGCTCCAGCCCTTGAACCAGCACCTTCATCTCCTCCAGGATCTCAAAGGCATCCGGCAGTTCAAACTCCCCTTTTTCTGATCTACGGTAGAGAGGTGTTCCCGGAACCAGCATCAGAGTCAGCGCTGCCAGATAATGAGGATTTATTTCATTACATATCCGGGCGGTATTCCGGGCATGTTCAATTGATCTTTCGCCCCGGCCCGCCAAACCCAGTAAGACAATGGCTGACAGCTGGATTCCCGAGCTTACTATCTTGCGGCCGGCCTGGGACATGCCCTCATAATCGACACCTTTCCTGATATCGATTAACAGCTGGGGATCACCAGTTTCAACCCCCAGATAGGCGATAGTCAGGCCAGCAGCTTTCAAAGCGGTAAGCTCTGACATCTCTTTGGCCATTATACTGTCGGGGCCCGCATAGATCCCTACATGGTACAGGCTGGGAAAGGTCCGGTACAGGGTCCCCAGGATCTCCAGGAGGTCTTCACAAGGCATCGCCAGGGCGTCGCCATCGGCCAGGAAAACCTTACCCAGGTCTCCGTAATATATCTTGGCCATACGGATATCAGCTTTGATCTCATCCAGGGTCCTGATCCGGTATTTCTTGTCTTTGTACATCGCACAAAAGGTACAGCGGTTATGAGAACAACCTATCGTACACTGCAGTATATAGCTTCTGGCTTCACTGGGCGGTCTGAAAACATTGCCTTCATATCTCAATCGTCTCACCCCACTTTACTTACTATAATAGTTTACAGTTAACCGCTCCCCGGTACAAGTGAGGTCCGGCGATGAAACTTGGGGATGGAATTGGGTTGGGGACATGGGGACAGGTTTAGTCCCAAACCACTCCCCCTGTACTCCGTCAATATGTGAGCGGATTACCAGTTATCATTATCGGCAGGGGCGACCTCTTCAATGGTGATTCTTGCTGCCAGGCCATGTCCGATAGCCACCGGGTTTCCATCCACCCGTACCACTACCGGTCCTCGAAACGGGTGAGAGGTCATGACCTCAAGTTCCACTCCCGGGCCGATGCCCAGGTTTACGAGTCGGCCTATGCTATCGCGACCCGAAGGTAACCCGATTACCTTTACCTTTTTTCCAGCGTGCACCCCGGCCAGGGTGGTCGGCTTTGGCAATTCTGTCTTGAATAGCTTGTTTGGCATAATCTTCTCCCCCTACTTATGGCATTATCAGATTCAATCCTATACCTATGGCAAATGATACCAGGAATCCCAGGCTAATGATCTTAAGCAGGGCCCGGGCCCCGAGCTCCCTTACTGTCATCACCATAACCGGCAGGCATGGTACCGACAGGGCGATCATGGAAATGGCGATAGTGGCTTCACGAGGATCAAGGCTCAGGTTAAGCAGGATCAAAGGNNGGTGCGAGGTACCTTTGAATTATGGTTACCAGTACCCCAACCACTGCTTCCGGAGGGATCCCAAACAGAAAACTGGTGATCGGTTCCAGATAATGAAGCCGGTTTAGGATCCCGCTGTCTATAATGATGCGCACCCCGACACTCATCACCAGGAGCAACGGCAAGACTTCGGTAAAAAAGCCGTGGAAGCGCAATTTGATCTTGGTTAATACATTCTGGACCTGAGGAAGGCGCAGGGAGGGGAGTTCGTAGACCGGTTCCTCTTCCTCCCCGTAGATCTTCTTTAAAACCCAGCCCAGTATCAGAAATACCGCCAACATGCTGAGAACTATCACCGGAGTATAGGCATCAAGAGCCACAATTGTGGAAGCGAGCATCCCTATCGTACCCGCACAGGGAATAACTATTGACAGCAGGGTTACTATGATGAACCGCTGCCCGATACTGGGGAGTATCCTGGTGGCAGCGACCGCCGGTGTCCGGCAGCCAAAACCAAGCGACAGCGGAATGACTGCCTGACCGGATACNNAATCCGACCCACCCGATCCAACATCACGGCGTAGCGCGGTAGCAGTCCAAGGTCCTCTATCAGCGACATCAGAAGAGAAACCATCAGCATAGCCGGCATAACCAGGCTGAATGGAATGAGAAGGCCTTCCGGAACCCCTTTGCTCAGTATGCTGTTCCAGAATCCCGGGGGCACTATGCTCGAAATAAGCCGGGAGATGAATCCCTGAACCGGCTCGAACAACTGGCTGACCAATCCCTCACCCCAACCGACAAAGGTCAATAACAGGCCAAAACCAATCACCGCCAGGCCAAGCAGGAGCAGAGTACCCCAGAAGGTATTATCCAGAAACCGTTCCAGCCTTTCCAGTCGCTTAATCTGCCGGTTCGAGCGGAGTGTTACCTGTTCCGCAAGGTTACGGGCCTGCTGATACCGGTTAAAAACCGCCTGTTCAGAGCAAGCACCGGTATTTTTATCGTTAAGACACCGGAAGCAGTCACCATCACAACTGCAGGCCGGGGTATCGGCAACTACGACTACCCTCGGTCCGGTCTTATTCATCCAAGCAGGACCCTTTGACAAAATCTCCAAGAGTTCAGGCATGCCTTCTCCGGTGTGAGCAGAAAACTCTATTACCGGGCATCCCAGATGACGGGAGAGTTTTTGGTAATCAATCTCCAGCTGGTTACTCCTGGCCACCTCGATCTGGTTCAGAAGCACAATAATCGGAAGATTCAAATCAATCAATTCCAGAGTCAGAGCCAGGTTGGGGGACAGCTTATTGGCATCGACTACATTTATTATCAGGTCATAGTCCGGTTCTCCCATGAGGATCTCCCGGGTAACCTTCGCTGGTCCCTCTGCCAAAGCCAGAGAATAAATCCCCGGGGTATCTACCAGTTCGACCTGACCACCGTTAAGGTTTACTTTACCCTGGATAATTTCCAGAGAGGTCCCCGAGTAGTTGGAAACCATAGTANNCGGTAAGTTTGCTGAATACCAGGCTCTTCCCTGAATTGGGCTGTCCTACCAGAACAACTTTCATATTATCTATCTCTCCCCTGGATTATTGCCTTTTTGGTTACAGTCCGGGCACAGACCGTAAAGTTGCAGATTATGATCGATAATCTTAAAGCCCCGGCGTTCCAGCTCACCCTCCAGCAGATTCAGGAAATCCTCTTCTACCTCAATAATCGCACCGCAATCGCTGCACAGGAAATGATGGTGGAAATGTCCATCATCCTCACAGAACTCATACCGGTATTTCCCCTCATCGAAGCTGTTCTTATGAACGATATCCAGCCGGGCCAGCAGTTCGAGCGTTCTATACACGGTGGCTATCCCGATTTTGGGGTTTATTTTTTTTACCTCGTAATAGATATCCTCTGCCGTCATGTGAAGTACCCCGGGTTTGTTCCAGTACATCCAGTACGGCCTTCCGTTGAGGGGTCAGCTTATACTGATGCCGATTAAGTATTTGGCAGTAAGAATCTGTCATAGGAGCACCTCTAATTGATAATAATTATCATTTGCAATTACATTGTATCTTATGTTTTGAAGGATGTAAATGGTATCTGGCAAATTCTATTTTGAGTTTCGGTTTCAAGTCCCTGGATTCCATTTCCTGAATAACCGGGATTCCGTTTAATAAATTGAGCATTAAGCACACAAAATACTACTGGTGCGCAGGCAAGAGGAGGAGTCTTTGATGGGCCGAAATCGCTCCGGACTCATGTCTGATGAGCTTAAATGGGAACTGGCCAAAGAACTGGGAGTTGATCATATCGTCGCCCGGGAGGGTTTTGGCGGCGTATCATCCCGTGACTGCGGTAACCTGGTTAAGTTGGCGATTATGAAGGCTGAGCAGAGTCTCAGAAACGGCAATTCAAAACCGCAATTCTAACTGCGTACCCGCCAGGGATTTTGTCCCTGGCGTTAACTATTCCTGTTTGTTATAATTAGTCAGAATACACCAAGGGAGGTGAATTGATGGTATCGAAAAATACCATTATCGGTGATGTGATAAGGCAGATCCCGGGGGCGGCCCGCGTTTTCATGCAGCACGGCATCCAGTGTGTTGGGTGAGGTGGAGCTCTCTTTGAGACAGTTGAGCAGGGTGCTCAAATGCATGGAGTAGATGTTGATCGCCTGATTTCAGATTTGCAGAAACTGGAGGAAAAGACCAAGGCCAATTCCTGACTACAATAAGCAGGCAGGGCGATTAGTCTTGATGTAAATCAAACGCATTGAGGAAAGGTGGAGTCCGGTGGTCGGGATTAGGGCTCCGCTTTTTTTGTGGGTGGTTGTTGGGTCAACCTCCGTCCCAGCATAATCCTCTCGGTCGCCTCCAAGGCCCAAAAGACAATAATAATGAAACCAATCATTGACGCGGATCGCGACCACCCCATCTCTGATCCCAGGATAATTCCACATAGAGCGGCCAGTAATATATTTGTTCCGACTGACACGGATTCGGACCGCTCAGTGGTCAACCAGAAAATACCGGAAGTCAGAAAGACCAGGGCCATTATTATCTGGGCGCTGAGTCGTCCCGGATCAGCAAACCTGGGTACACCCAAGGTTACAAAAAAGTATTTTGAAATCAGGGTAACCAGCGTCGATCCACAGCAGATAATGGCGAAGGTCTTAACGCCTCCGGTCNNATATAGCCAACCACCCCCCCGGCTATCACTGACAGCAGTAAGGGCAGCAAAGATTCTATACCGATCAATTTCCACCAATCCTGTCTTTTTACAAACGATAATTAGGAGCCTCTTGAGTAATCGCAATATCATGGGGATGACTCTCCACCAGACCGGCATGGCTGATGCGAATGAACCTGGATTTGGTCTTCAGGTCCTCGATGTTGGTAACTCCACAGTAGCCCATACCTGACTTCAGGCCACCCACCAGTTGAAAGATGGTATCGGATACCGGTCCTTTATAGGGCACTCGTCCTTCTATCCCTTCCGGAACCAGTTTGGGCTCATTCTCCTGGAAGTAGCGATCACTGCTACCCTGAGCCATAGCACCCAGCGATCCCATTCCACGATACAACTTAAAACTCCGTCCCTGGAGGATAATCAATTCCCCTGGGCTCTCATCGGTTCCTGCCAGGACATTCCCCAGCATTACCACATCCGCCCCGGCGGCAATAGCCTTGGTGATATCACCGGAAAACTTGATACCGCCATCCGCAATTACTGGTACACCAGTACCAGCCGCCGCCTGCGAACAATCGGCGATAGCAGTAATCTGCGGGACGCCAATCCCTGCAATTACCCTGGTGGTACATATGGATCCCGGGCCAATACCCACCTTGATCGAATCGGCACCGGCCGCGATCAGATCCCGGGTAGCCTCGGCAGTAGCGACATTCCCGGCGATAAGGTCAAGACCGGGGAATTCTTTCTTGATCATACGAATCGTCTCGATAACTCCCCGGGAGTGACCGTGAGCAGTATCCACCACCACGGCGTCAACTCCGGCACCCTTCAAAGCCGCCACCCTTTCCATGGTGTCGGCCGTAACCCCCACCGCGCCGGCAACCAGCAATCGACCACGATGGTCCTTGGCTGAGTTCGGGTATTTGCGGACCTTCTCTATGTCTTTTATGGTTATTAACCCCATAAGATTATAATTGTCATCAACCAGAGGCAGTTTTTCAATCTTATGTTTAGCCAATATCGCTTTGGCCTCCTGGAGGGTAGTGTGCACCGGTGCGGTTACCAGGTTCTCCTTGGTCATGACATTATCTATCGGCTGGTCGAAATCAGTCTCAAAACGCAGATCACGGTTGGTGATAATACCTACCAGTTTCGTGCCCACGGTAATCGGCACCCCGGAAATGTGATAGTCTTCCATGATGTGCAGGGCATCCTTGACTCTATGCTGGGGGGTAAGGGAGAAAGGGTCGGTGATAACTCCATGCTCAGATCGCTTTACCCGGTCAACAGCCTTGGCCTGGGCCTCAATCGACATGTTTTTGTGTATTACCCCGATTCCACCCTCGCGAGCCATGGCAATAGCCATGCGGGCATCGGTTATAGTATCCATTCCCGCACTCATGATAGGGATATTAAGTCTTATGTTTTTGGTAAGGTTAGTACTGACATCAACGTCTCGCGGAATGACATCCGACCTGGCTGGGATCAGCAGAACATCATCAAATGTTAGTCCTTCCTTGCTGAATTTATCTTGCATGAATGGCCCTCCCATGAATTTTTTTGTATTATAACACAGTTGTTCCAAGGCAAAAAAAAATAAACGGGCGAGTTTTTTAATCCCCGCCCATTACTGAACTTATCCCATACTTATAAAAATGATCCTTTAACTCCCCCGCCAATTCCTCGCTGATTTTAAATCTTAAAGCCATCTGCCGGGGGCTTAGATCCTCCTGGATAGCTGATACCAGATCGTCAAAATCGATCATTACCTCTTCCGCCATTTCCTTCAATGACGGCGTTCGGCTCCAGGGAGGCCATCTCCCCTTATCATCCTGAGTCCCTATAACCGACCACCTCCGATCATGGTTATAGGATACCCACTATATCCGAACAGTATTAGTTACCAAGAACCCTGCGCGCACCGTAGTAGGCTTTTTTATAATACTTATCATTGAGGGAAGTAATAACTACCCCGCGGGTACTGCTGGCATGGATGAAACGGCTGTCTCCCAAATAAATACCAACATGATTGATCCGGGAGGACCCTCCGGTCTTGAAGAAAACCAGATCAGCAGGTATCAACGAATCCTTATCTACGTGGGTACCTACGGAGGCCTGTTCCCGGGAACTGCGCGGCAACTTGATATCAAACAGGCCGAAAACATAACCTACAAAGCCCGAACAATCAAAACCCTTGGTAGTCCTGCCACCGTAACGGTAAGGTGTTCCCAGAAACCGCAACGAACCCGTGATAATCGACCGGGCGGTACTGGACCCACGGCTCACTTCCGGGCCGGATGCGTCAGGTGGGGTCGAGGTGTTATCAGACTCTGCATTTGATACAGTTGGCCCTGGCGGTGTTTGTACGGGACTTCCGGCAGGATTTGTACCTGACTGGTCCTCGGAAAGTGTTACTTCAGTGATAACGGGTCTTAACTCTTCCTGTTCGGTGTTCGGTACTGCTTGAGCAAAAGACGTGATACTGAATGTTAAACAAATAACCAGAATTAAAATCGGGGCAAGTAAGGCCACTTAATCCAGACTCTCCCTCCCCTATTTATTTGAGGATACTATTCAACAAACAGTCCAAGTTGTCCTGCTAAGCGACAAAATATTCTTATTTTGCGAATAATCGTTTTTTCATAGTGGTTAACAATTCCCTACTGATCCTCACCATCCCCAGTTTTTCCGCTTCTTCCTGGTTACCATGAAAATCTGAGCCCCCAGTAACCAATAATTCTCTTTTCTCGGCCAACCCCTGATAATAAGCAGTCTGCTGATCGGTGTGCTGGGGGTAATAGACCTCAAGTCCGTCTATTCCCATGGCAATAATTCTGTTAACCAGATTATGATCCCTTATCAGGCCGGGGTGGGCCAGCACCGCCAATCCCCCGCAATCGTGTATCATTTCAATCGCCTCATGGGGCATAAATTTATATCTGGGAACATAGGCCGGGCGATCATTATCCAGATATTTATTGAAGGCCTCTTCCCTGGTGTACACATATCCCTTTTCGATCATGGCATCTGCGACATGTGGCCGTCCCAGAACGTCTCCCCCGGCCAGTTCCTTAACACGGTCCAAGTCCACAGGTAAGCCCAGGGATTTTAGCCGGGCCACTATTTTAACAGCTCGACCCTCACGCGATTCTTTAAGCTCCTGCAGTCTCAGCCGCAGCGAGGCACTGGTGTAATCCAGGTAATAACCCAGGATATGTACGTCGTTGGTCCCGGCTTCAGTATTAAACTCAATTCCGGGTATCAGCTCAAAAGCCAAACCAGCCTGGGTTATGTATTCAAAAGCCGGGGCAATGCCATTCACAGTATCATGATCCGTTATGGCCAGGCCATCAAGACCGATCCTCTTGGCCAGCCGAATAACTCCTTCCGGTGTTGATTTACCGTCGGATGCCCTGGTATGAACGTGCAGGTCAAACCCCATGTATCATCAACTTCCTTTTCTCCATAGTTTTACTGTGTTTCTACAGCCGGCACTCAAATTTCACCGGTTGGAATGCGAATATAAAGCGGTCATCTGACACGCATCCGAACAGCACCGAGGTTATCCGGTGACGAATATTACCCATTCAAACCAGCGAAAAACATTTTCTGCCAGGAAATCACCTTGAGGGAAAATCCCTTTGATCTATAATATGTCCTTCAGTACGCGAAGGAAATTACCCCTTAGTAGTTTGTCAATCTGGGACGTTGTCAAGCCTCGTTTTTCCAAATGCTCAACCAGCAAAGGGTAGGAGCTGACATCCGGGACCACAGTAATATCGGTGCCATCGAAATCCGACCCCAGGGCCACGTGATCCTCCCCCATTATCTGGTGCATATGGCACACATGGTCTACCAGCCTCTCTATACTTGCTTCCGCCCGGTCCACAAACGCGGGGACGAATGTGATTCCCACAATTCCGCCGACTGCGGCTATGACCTGTAGCTGTTCGTCCTGTAGATTTCGCGGGTGATTGCAGAGGGAATAGGTGTTGGCATGACTGACGATTACCGGTTTGCTGGATATATCTACCGCATCTTTGAACCCGGCGGGAGAAATATGGGCCAGATCAACCACCATACCCAGATGGTTCATTTCGCAAACTACTTCGCGCCCCCATTCCGACAGTCCACCGCCGCTGGCGGCATCCATGACTCCGTCTGCCAGAAGATTTCGGTGGTTCCAGGTCAGACCGATGCTCCTGACTCCCAGCCGGTAGAGGGTGCGCAGATTTGACAGCCTGGTTCCGAGGGCTTCGGCACCTTCCAGATGGAGCATCAGACCAGTACGATTGCTGTCTTTCAGGTCCTTGAGATTCCTCACTGGGTAGGCAACCTCTCCACAGGAGACCATCTCCTGCTCAAAGTAGTCGATCTGTCCAAGGATGTCTTCCAGGGCCAGTTTGCTATCCCGTTCCGGACTGTACAGGGATAGGACCTGAAGCTCTACCCCGGCATTTCTGGCTCGGTTCAAATCAAAATGACCGCTGTTGTCCCGCAGGTGTTCACCCAGTGACGCAATTCTCGACAGCGTATCAGCATGACAATCAATAATCATAGGTTATCTCCCCTTCATAATATTCTTTGATTCCCCTGCGAAAACAAAAACTTAACTGTTTGGATGCATAAATATGTCGGAGCCGGTTGACGTAGCATGGTAGCAACACCCTGCGAAGTGCTCACGACGAAAGGGGGCGAGCCCCATGGACGGGGCGAGAG
>DCTH01000151.1:13928-16987 GCA_002329495.1 Syntrophothermus sp. UBA1445
GAAACATCTGTTATTAAGACTTTTCGCAGGGGACCCTGCCGATAAACAACAAAGGACCTGCCAAATATCATAGCAGGTCCTGAATTTCTAGTATAGCTAGAGCAACCTTATCTAGGTTCAATGATAAACTTGATGGCCGTTCTTTCCTCTCCGTCGATGACTATGTCAGTAAACGCTGGAATGCAGATAAGATCCATGCCCCTTGGCGCAACAAATCCCCGTGCAATAGCCACTGCCTTAACTGCCTGGTTTATGGCTCCTGCCCCAATCGCCTGGATTTCAGCCGCTCCCTTCTCACGCAACACACCAGCCAGGGCTCCCGCCACCGAATTGGGGCTAGACTTTGCTGAAACCTTTAATACCTCCACTATATGACCCCCTTCAATAACAGCAGAATGAGTTGCTCTTCATCAATATATTCGCAACATTTTTTATAATTCCTGCTTTTGAATCGGGAATATTAGATTTTTTTTCCACGCAATACTTATGCTTCCACTCGGTGCATGATCCGGCTTATTGATACCGGTTTCAGGGTAGTGTCATCGAGTTCCAGGAGCACTGCGTTCAGCTGAATGGGTCCCGCCGCAATCTCAAATGGTCCTGGCCTTTGAGTCAGAAACCTTTTGATCACCTGACTGGTCTTCACCCCCAAGATGGAATGCCAGGGACCGGTCATACCGACATCAGTAATATAGGCAGTACCAGCGGGGAGTATAATTTCATCGGCAGTCTGAACATGGGTATGGGTCCCGAATACAGCCGTAACCCGGCCATCCAGATACCAACCCATCGCCTGTTTTTCTGAGGTGGCTTCAGCATGAAAGTCCACCAGAACAATATCCGCCTGGTTTTCAATCCGCTTAAGTATGTAATCCACGGTACGAAAGGGACAGTCCAGATTGGCCAGAAACACCCTCCCCGAAACATTGATAACCGCAATCCGTCGCCCGGCCGGGCCGTGAAATATGTTATAACCCTGGCCGGGACAATCGTCCGGATAGTTGGCCGGTCTGAGCAACCGGGGTTCCTGATCAATGAAACTAAGGATTTCTCGATTATCCCATACATGGTTGCCCATGGTGATCACCTCAATTCCCTGGCGCAGGAACTCATCGGTAATCTCCCGGTTGATTCCTCTGCCACCGGCGGCGTTTTCGCCATTGGCGATGACAAAATCAACCCCATGTTCCTGTATTATCAACGGCAAGAGGTCCGCAGCGGCCTTCCGCCCTGGTCTGCCCACTATGTCACCTACCATCAGGATTTTCATATAATTGCCTCCGAAACTGTTGTTTGCTCCATTATTGCCGGATTTCAATTTAATTACCACCACCTTGTTTTTTGGGGGTGGTAAAAAAAATAAAGACCTCATTTTACTGAGGTCCTTATTTCTCTAACTTACTTGGCGTGTTCTACGGCGCGGGTTTCCCTTATAACCACAACTCTGATCTGCCCCGGGTAATCCATTTCCTGTTCGATCATCTTGGCGATATCGCGGGCCAGGTTTATCGAACCCAGGTCATCAACGTCATCCGGCTTAACGATTATCCTGATCTCGCGTCCTGCCTGGATGGCAAAAGAGCGGTCGACACCAGTAAACGAATCAGCCAGTTCCTCCAGCTTCTCCAGCCTCTTGATGTAGGCCTCCAGGGTTTCGCGCCTGGCTCCCGGTCGGGAAGCTGAGATTGCATCTGCCGCCTGAACCAACACTGCCTCCACGCTCTGCGGGTCAATGTCGCCGTGATGGGCGGCAATGGCATGTAAGACATCCTTGTTTTCGCGATATTTCTTGGCCAATTCCATGCCGATTTCGACATGGGGGCCACTCATCTCGTGATCAACAGCCTTGCCAATATCGTGCAAGAGCCCTGCCCGTTTGGCAAGCGGGATATCGCATTCCAACTCTGCAGCCATTACTGCTGCCAGGTGGGCGACCTCTATGGAGTGCCGTAAAACGTTTTGTCCATAACTGGTGCGGTATTTCAGTCGTCCCAGTAATTTGATCAGTTCCGGATGCAGGCCGTGAACACCAACCTCAAATGCTGCCTGTTCTCCTACCTCCCGGATATGCTGATCAATCTCCTTCTGGGCCTTCTCTACCATTTCCTCAATTCGTGCCGGGTGGATCCTGCCGTCTGCAATTAGTTTTTCCAAAGCAACCCGGGCGACCTCTCTCCTGATGGGGTCAAACGACGAAAGAATGACCGCTTCGGGAGTATCGTCGATAATAAGGTCTACCCCGGTCAGGGTTTCAAAGGTCCTGATGTTTCGACCCTCACGCCCAATAATTCTTCCCTTCATCTCATCATTGGGCAGGGCCACTACTGAGACGGTCGTTTCTGCCGCGACATCTGCGGCACACTTTTGTATGGCCAGTGATACTATATCACGCGAACGCTTATTGGCCTCTTCCTTGGCTTCATTTTCAATCGATCTGATCAAAAGGGCCATTTCCTGACGAATCTGGTCTTCAACGTTTTTCAAGAGTACCTGTTTGGCTTCTTCGGAACTCAGTCCTGACAGTCTCTCCAGTTCCTTTAACTGTTGACTGAGAAGTAACTGCAGGTTTTGTTGTAGTCTTTCGCTTTCTTTCTCCTTTTGGTGTAGAATCTCATCCCTCTGTTCAAGCGCATCAAGCTTTTTGTCCAAAGCCTCTTCTTTTTGAATAATCCGTCTTTCGTTGCGATCCAATTCCCGTCTGCGGTCCCGGATCTCTTTTTCCGCTTCCTGGCGTGATCTATGGATCTCCTCTTTGGCCTCGAGTAAAGATTCCTTTTTCTTTGTCTCGGCCGCCTTGACCGCTTCTTCGTAAATCCTCTTGGCTTCCTCTTCGGCTGAGCCAAGCTTGCTTTTGGCAACCATATTGCGCAGGTAATAACCGGCCGCGCCTCCAACTGCAACTCCAGCCAGTCCAGCTAAAACTGTTTCAATAATTAATAATCACCTCCTGTTTAAGCCATCAAAAATTACAGTGCCAAATATATGATTCGACCTGGACATAAAATAAAACCGAGCTGAAACTCGGTTATTAGCAGAAGTCGTTCACCTTGTTTTAAATA
>DCTH01000185.1 GCA_002329495.1 Syntrophothermus sp. UBA1445
GTGGACCGCAAGAAAGACGTGATCATCAGTGGGGGAGAGAATATCTATCCGGTTCAGATCGAGGATTTTCTCCGCGGGCATTGCTCAATCAAAGATGCCGCGGTTATTGGGGTGCCGGATTCGCGGCTGGGAGAGATTGCGGCGGCGGTTATCGAGTTAAAGCCCTTGCACGAATGCACCGAAGACGACATAAAGGCCTTCTGTTCCACCCTGCCGCGTTACAAACGACCGCGGAAAATCATCTTTGATCAGGTGCCGCGTAATCCGACCGGTAAGATTGAAAAACCCAAACTGCGGGAAAAATACGCGGGAGGCAGCGTGGTGGAGATTCAAGTCAAGAATTAAAGGGTACCAGGGGAAGCAGAAAGAGGTCTTTTTGCTTCCCCCAATATTTTGGTTTACCTATCAGTCAACCTTCATGCCCGCAATCCTCTTCACCATATCTTTTCGCTTCTTGATGTCATACTGGCTGGTGATAGCTATCTGTTCCATAATGGGAGACCCGCCGCCGTGGTAGGCCCCGTAGTTGGTGGAACCGCCGGAATGGGAGCAGGTGAAATCAATGAACTGGAACCAGAACTTGATCTGGTCGTCAACCGGGATCTTGGGATTGCGATTGAGGTATTTCCGCAGCAGGTCCTTGATCTCCGGCTGCTCGAAGTCCAGCTCCTGCGGGAAGGTAGCCGGCAGCCCGCCCGCGATATTGCACAGGATTTCCTGCTCATGGAACACCGCCTCGCCAGTCAGGCACCTGCCTACATTGGCGTAGATGGAGTTCGGGATAAAGCTGCCCGGGCCATAAGGAACGAAGCCCTTACCGGGCATGTAAACCTCAGGCTTGCCCAGGTCGGAAGCGGTGTAACCGGCCGCATATCCGAGTTCGCCGGTCATGATCAGTTCTGCCAGCATCTTTCTCACATGGGGGGTCTTCTCGATGCCGTTGATCTCCGCCGCATTGGCCGCCAGACCAATAACATAGTCAAGGGTGGCCGGTTTGCAGCCGGAATAGCTGTGACGGTGGAAGAGCGCGAACAGCAGAGCCGCTATGCCGCCATGTTGAGTTTCCCCGCAGAGGAATACGCGTTCCCAGGGAATAAAGGTATTGTCAAAGATAATATAGGAATCAGTGTACCCGCTGTCAAACCCCCGCTTGAAGATTTTCCGGGGATGGTCGCTGTGGAAAGAAACCACCTGTTTAATTTCGGGATGGTCCGATGGAACTGCAAAGGACACGGCATAAGCCTTTTCATCCGGTAGCAGTGCGCGGTTCGGAACCACCAGAATCTCATCGGAGATGGAGGCTTCCGAGATATGAACCTTACAGCCCCGGACCACGATTCCGTCGGCCTTCTCTTCAACTACATGCACATACATGTCCGGATCGGTCTGCTGGGACGGTCTTTTCATCCGCTCACCCTTTTGGTCGGTCTGGGCGCAGCTGGCTACCAGGTCATTCTTCTGGAAGTATTCGAACCACTTGAGCCAGTTGGCATGGTAATCGGTCTTCCGGTCCGGGTTCTTGGCGGCTTCAAATGACACCGCATTGATTGCATTAGCCGCATCAGTCCCCATACACCTCTGGATGCATCGTCCCACGATGTTGCACAGGGCCCGGGTCATGTCCTGCTTCTTATGCAGGTCCTCGGTGCTTTGATGGATGTGGTTAAAGCGGTTAACCGTCTCGCCAGTAAGGTGGGAGGTGGCGGTGCAGAGATCCTTCAGTTCGGGGTCCCAGGCAGCGTCAAATGTCAGGCCCATAACATTGATGGCCCCCTGTTGAAACTCATGCAGCCGGTCAATTTTTTCCCCGTTAAAATACAAGTTTTTGTACTTCTGCTCCAGGCCTTTGATGTATTCTGCCCTGGTCCTCATTGAAAATCATCCCCTTCCTATTCATCGTCGTACTTCATAAATAGATTCCTTGGCTTAAGCTGCGCACTTAAACCTCAACCGGCGGGTTGCTTCGGCCACCAGGTCCACGCTGGATCTGGCGGTAATGCGCCCGCAGTCACCCGTCCTTCAACTTCCCCCTCCTTGCAGTGGTTGTTGAAAATATACTTCGGCAATCCGAAATCCGTTACCTGTTTGTTTGCTGGGTAATTATGGGCCAAATACCGACAATAACCTACGAAATGCGTGGTTTTTCAGCGGCAGCTTGGTGGAGGATTTCGGCAGCGGGGTTACCGGTGCTGGTCATAGGGGTGCAGGTTCAGGAGGCGATACTTTTGGCTGCCGGTGTTGTCGCCGGCCAGGTCCCGGATGATTACGTGGAAAGGGACCGGCAATGCCGGTCCCTCCAGAGCGAATATACTATCGGGAGTGATTTACGCGTTGGCCCATTTGGCCCTCTCCTCGGCCACCAGATCCTTGCGCAGCACCTTGCCGGTATTGCCCTTGGGGAGGCTGTCCCGGAATTCTATATGGCGGGGGTATTTATAGTTGGCCATCTGTCCTTTGGCCCAGTCGATTATTTCTTCTTCGGTCACTTTACCGACAAAGTCAGGTTTTAAGACCACGAATAACTTGATCTCTTCCCCTTTCGTCTCGTGGGGAACACCGATGGCACAGCACTCCATGATGGCCGGATGGGCATACATATATTCCTCGACCTCCGCCGGGAAAACGCTGTACGCGGATACCTTGATCATCTCTTTAAGGCGGCCGCAGATATAAACGAAGCCCTTCTCATCCACCTTGACGATATCTCCGGTGCGCACCCAGCCGCCCGGGAGGAAGGTCTCCGCAGTCGCCTCCGGGTTGTTCCAGTAGCCGATGCCGTTGCTGTCCCCCTTGACCCAGAGTTCTCCTTCCTCACCGATGCCCACATCCCGGCTTATATCGGTTACATCGGCAACCCGTATGTCCATGTTGGGACACACCATCCCAATACTGCCAAAAAGATTGACATCAACCGCGTTGCAAACAGTGGTAGCGGTGGTTTCACTCATGCCGTAGCCTTCAAAGAGATTGATCCCCATGGCCTGATACCGGTTGGCGATGTTGACCGGCAGGGCCGCTCCCCCAATGCCAACTACTTTCAGACTGGAAATGTCGTATTTCGGGAAAGCCGGATGATTTGCCATCATAATTACGATGGGGGTGGCGATCACGGTATAGGTCGGTTTATAGCGCTCGACCGCCTGCAGAAATGCTTCGACGTCAAAGCGGGCCATGATAATTAATTCACAGCCGGTGTACATGGGATTATTGAGCAGATCATTCATGGCAGTAATGTGAAACATGGGCAGAACCACAATAACGCGATCTTCAATCGTAACGGGAGCCATATGAGAGTTAATCCAGGCCCCATTGAGCAGGTTTTTATGGGTCAGCATGGCCCCTTTGGGTCGTCCGGTGGTTCCCGAGGTGTACTGGAGCAGGGCCAGGTCGTCGGGCCTGACATCTTCGAACTGGGTGATCAGGTCGGCGGCCATGAAGTCTTTCCAGGCCACGGTACCGGGATACTCGGCTCCGCTGGCCTTCAGATCAGCGGGAAATGCCGGATAGGGGTCTTCCGGGAGATACTCATCCAAAGCCGTCACCACTACATGTTCCACGGTGGGCACCATATCTTTGATCTGGTTATATACCGGCACCACTGATTCTTCAATAATCATAACCTTGGCCCCGGCGTCATTAACGGCGTAACTGACCTCACCTGCTTTGTAAAGCGGAGACATGGCCATTACCACCGCCCCCAGCGAATGGGCCGCATAATAGCAAATCACAAACTGCGGACTGTTGGCCAACCCCAGGTAGACGCGATCACCCTTTTCTATCCCCAGCTTCTTCAGACCGCCGGCAGCCGTCAATATCAGGTTTCTCAGCTCGTCCCAGGAAATGACCCGGCCATAATAGTTTATGGCTGCCCGATGACGCATACGCATCGAGTTGTCGTAGACCTGCCGGAACATAGGATCCCCGCCGTGCATGTACCCTTCCTTAATCCAATACTTTGAAAAATTCTTTTCCCAAAATCTGTCCCACGCTTTGATTTCCATACTCTGCTGCCCCCTTTTTAATCTGCATTGCTTGAATCGCTCGACATTTCAAATATTTCTGCATACAATGCCATTCTCCTGCCGGGAATTAACAATATATGTTTTTGTTCTGCTAAATCCGCCAAAACTTTACTGAGAAGTTTAAGTTCGGGACACTGGATTGCCTTTGTCGGGTTGGAAGCGTGCTGATCCGCCCGTTCCCCTGGCAGGCAAGGGAATAAATCCCTGATGACAATGACTTAGTTAAGCAGATAAAAACTGCCCCAAAATAGATAGTTTTAACCCCTCACCCGAAACGGGTGAAGGGTTTTTTGCATTAAATCACCCGTTTCAGGTGACATACAATATCCCAATGCCCAACTATACTAAATTGGGAATTGTATTCTACAAAAAGAAAGGAGATTGATTGGCAAGACAAGTTCACCCTATTTCGGCACAAGTCGGAACTGTTTAAGGAAGACAAAATGCTGTGGATACATCAGCAAGATTCGATGATACAGGTTCGAGTTGCTTAAAACAGGCTTACCGAGCAGGAGGAATGTAAACACTGCATTTCTTGTGTTGGTATTTAAGTAATTTAGAGAGTGATCAGGTATACCCGGACGGGGTCAGTCTCTTGAAACTGGAGACCGAAATGACCTGCCGGGTATTTCTAAGCGTTTCGGCTGCGAGACCGGAATTGTACGCGTGATAACAGTGGACTGATAGCAGTCGTTTAGTCTTTTGAGAGGGGGGTCGCATACAGCAGATGGATGATGATAACCATGGCTCATTAATATAAGGAAGGGGATTGTATGAAGAGATACATAAGGTCTATCTGGTTCATGATAGCGATTTTCCTTTTTACCATCGTTTTCAGCACATCCGTGCCACCGGTTTATGCCCGTTCAGTAAGTTCAGATATTGATGGACACTGGGGCCAGAGCCAGATAGAAAAACTGATGGCCCTGGATGTTATTAAAGGCTATCCGGATGGCACTTTTAAGCCTGACAAGACCATAACCAGAGCTGAGTATGTCACCATAATAAATAAGGCTTTCCGATTCGAGAAAAGTGCCGCCAGTGGTTTTACTGATGTAAAAACAACCGACTGGTATGCGAATCAACTCTCAAGGGCCAAAGCGGCTGGTTATCTGGCGGGATACGAAGATGGCAAGGCCCGGCCCAATAATAATATCAACCGCCAGGAAGCAGCGGTTATGATCTCCCAAGTGGTGAAATCCAATACCCCGACGACCAGTGATTCACTGAGCAGCTTCCAGGATTCCCATACCATATCGCTCTGGGCCCGGGAATCGATTGTCTCAATAATACAATCCGGCATTATGAGCGGTTATCCTGACCAGACCTTTAAACCCCAGCGGTTTATAACCAGAGCGGAGGCCGCTGCTGCCATTTGTCTGGCCCTGGAGAAAACTGATATAGAACCCGCCCAAGACCTTTCCAATTTGAGTAAGGCCGGGACCTACGGACCTGCTGCCGGCAGTCAGACAGTTCCCGGCAACTGCATAATCAGTGCCTCAGGGGTTGTTCTGCAGAACGTGGTCATCAAAGGAGACCTCCTCATCGCGGACAGCGTGGGTGAGGGAGATGTAACCCTGAATAATGTTACCGTGGAGGGAACCGCCAACATCCAGGGAGGCGGAGAGAACAGTATCGAAGTACAAAACAGCACCTTCGCCAAGATGATTGTCAACAAGAAGCAGGGCAAGGTAAGGATCGTCGCCTCCGGAACCACCAGGATATCCGAACTGACAGTCAATTCCCCCTTGAATTTTGTCGGGCAGGCGGCCATCGCCAAAGGGATGATTAAAGCAACCGGGGTAACCATTCAATCCCCCATTACTGATCTTACGGTAGCCAGCGGCATTTCTGCCAGTGTCGGCGGAAAAAGCGTTTCCGGCACACCGACCAGCGGTGGCGGCAGTGGGAGCAGCAGTGGCGGCAGTTCAACTGTAGCCACGGTCAGCAGTGCTGCTGAATTAACCACCGCATTAGCTAAAGCAAGTATTACCACTATTACGCTCAATTCCAGTTTTGCGGCCAGCCCTACCATAGCCCGTTCTTTAACCATCAATTTCGGCACCTACACGATAACGGGCGATGTAACCTTTAGCCACGCCGGAACCGGAACTTCGACCCTGACTGGAACCGCCGCCAACAGCATCATTGGTGACCTAACCGTAAACACGGCTAATGCATCATTCAATAATGGGGTTCGAGTCAGTGGGGTAGTCAATGTGGTCAATGTAAAGGTTGGAACCTGGACTGAGTCCGCCGACGGCAACACCCTTACCATTACCGATTCAGATGGAGCGTGTATTACGGTCACGGGAAGTCCCGGTTCGGTGACAGTGACCGAGGATGCCAGCGGAAATCTTACGGTTACTGTGAATCCCGGTGCTACCGTAACTAATATTACTACCAATGCGCCGGTGAATATTGTGGTATCCTCCGGGGCGACGGTGACCAGCATAACTGCCGGAGCAGGATCTGATAACACTACCATAACCAACGACGGGACCACCGGTACTGTAACCGCGAATGCGCCCATTAATCTGGTCGCCAATGTTGCTCCTGCTGCTACGGTAACCGGATCATCAGGCAATGTAACCACATCCGGCACTAATGCTGCCAGCGTTAACGTGGTAACGGATGTGACCGCTCCAACCTTGAGTGCGCCCAGTGTGAGTGCCGTAGGCGACGTAACTGCCAGTTTGGCTTTCACGTCCAATGAAGCTGGAAAATACTATTACCTCGTTTATGCAGCCGCTGCCGCAGCTCCGGATGCCGCGACTATCAAAGCTCAGGGCGTAGCCGTCACCAAGGGCGTTGGTACAGCGGTCACCGCAGCTAACACAGTTAATATAACCGGACTGACTGCGTCAACCGCCTACAAGGCGTATGTAATGGTAGAGGATGCGGCGGAAAATGCTTCAGCAGTAACGACTATTGACATTAACACTGTTGCAGCTATCACAGTTACATCCAGCCCGGCACCGGGCGCGGTGCCATGGGGAACCGCGGTAAGTCTTGCATCTGCGCCGGGTGCGACCATTTATTATACCGTAGATGGCAGCAACCCGACGACAACCAGTCTGTTGTACACCACGCCGCTGGTAATTACCAGGAATGTGACTATCAAAGCGATGGCTGTTTTAGCGGGAATGGTGGACAGCGAAGTGCTTTCTGCGGAGTTTACCGTTTCAGCCAATCCGGCGGATAAGTTTATTGGATTCGAGGAATATGCGTTGGGTTCCCTTCCTGCGCCCACCTGGCAGACCAAGGGTGGCCGGGTTTCGGTGGTAAACTCAAACGCCGCCAGCGGTACTAATTCCCTACAGGTAGGTACAGTCGGGGGAGGCGAAGGATGGGCCGATTTACCTGTTATTTTAAACAACACCATGAACCCGGTAGAAATTTCGCTCAAGATAAACCCGCAGGGGTATTATCCCGGGAACTATGATGGCGGATATATGAGTTTCGGCGGAATAGGCGTTATGCAAGCTGGCGGAGGCAACTGGGCCGGAGCATTATATTTCCAACTGCAGAAACCCTCCGGAGCAGAACTGCAGGCTTCACATCGCACCATATGTCTCCGTTCCCCGGCCTGGGATACCTGGAATGGTTACGGCAAGGTGATAGGTACCTATGAGGCAACCGGGTATCATACAATTACCATGCGCTGGGATTGGGCTGCCGACAAGTTCATTATTAAGATTGTTAAACCCAGCGGGGCCGTAATCAATTACGAAGAACCCCTGAACGGCACCACAGCTATGTCTTATATCAGGCTCTACGGAGCCAATGAATGGCGCCAGCAGTACTGGGCCTGGTACGATGACCTGAGCATTTGCACAACCACTGCGGCCCCGGATACCACGGCACCAACCTTGAGTGCCACCAGTGCCAGCGGTGTAACCCATAACTCCGCC
>DCTH01000249.1:0-771 GCA_002329495.1 Syntrophothermus sp. UBA1445
CCCGTTTCAAAGCTGTTACCACAAGCGCAGGTCACCGTAGTGCGAAAGTATTGGGGATGTATTTTGTCCTTCACGGTTCTCACCTCTTCCTATCCTCTTTTGCCGCGAGGATTATTATATCAATTTAACTTTTAAAATACAAGATTATGCACTCACACCAACCAGAGGATAAAGTGAATCATGGGGACAGACCCCATGATGCAAAATGAATCACGGGGACAGTCCCCCTTATTCACGATATCCCCTGCGGGCCGGGTGGGTATAAGACGCTACCTGGATCCCTTCCTGTCTGAAGATCTCTATCATCTGCCTCACTCCCAGGGCCTCAGAACGTGGGGACAGCGTGGCAAAGAACATATCGGGATCGATATTGAGATTCCTCAGCTGGATCATCGGGATCCCGGTGTTATGGACCAGCCGAATAACTTCTTCGACCTGTTCCTCGGAATCAGTAAAACCCGGTATGGTAAGGAGATTGAGCGAGACGAAGACCCCATTATCATGAGCATAGGATATGGAGCGAACCACATCCGAAAAGCAATAATTCACCGGCCGGTGATAGCTGAGGTAGTCCTCTTCTGAGGCCGATAAAAGAGTCACCCGGATGGCGTCCAACCCGGCATCGACCAGCTTTTTAACCCCCGCTGCATAACCGGCATTGGTGTTGATGTTAATGCAACCCTGGTCAGTGCTTTTTCTTAAAATCTCAATGGAGGAGGCAATCAGATCCGCATTAATTGCCGGGTCACCCTCACATCCCTGGCCAAAACT
>DCTH01000249.1:794-13113 GCA_002329495.1 Syntrophothermus sp. UBA1445
AGGAATGCCTCTCGGAAATACATCCCAAACAGCGGGCATTGCAGGTGGCAGTAGTCGGTATCCCTCCTTCCCATCTTCGATAAAAGATGTTCTGGGCAGTAAAACATGAATAGTGAAGACTGCAGTGAGCCAGTTGTCGAAGGATTCGGTTTTCGGGAAACTGATCAAGTCGGGACTGAACCATCTGCTCCAAGTCCGGTGTGTTGTAATGGCCAGGATGCCATTTGCGGTGTTCATCCGTGGGTATCGCCGCGGCCATCACCTCTCCCCGCTGGCTGGCAACTGCCGTATAGCCGAGGATTGGTATCTCCGCAGTATTGGGGGGCGCAGTAGTGGCTGGCAACAGAGTTCTGGTGAAACCCTGCGGCAAGAGGCAGGCCATGGCCACTGCTGCCCTTCCACCGGGAGTCTTTTCCCGGCAGCTCACCCTGGAATCTGAATCTATTCCCACCGGGAAATGACCGGGCATCATTACCAGAGAACAGCCTTCTGGCAGAGGCATCATATCCCCCTCCTCGGCTTCAATCCACTGCTGCCCGCTCCGTCCCAAAAAGCCAAGACGTTTATCCGCCAACAATGAGCCGTTTTTATCTGAATATAGAGTGCTGAACAATGTATCCTCCCCCCTGCGATTTACACAAATACATTGGCCCGGCCACCGGTTATAATGGCAATTGCAGGTCAATTCGGCACCAACATCATGGCTCTAATAATACAACAAGTCCCTCGGTTAAGAAAACCGGGGACTTGTCTTACCCTACAGTTTGTAAACCGCGGCTTATCTTAAGTAATCTACGGGGTTCAGCGTCTGGTCTTTGAAGTTTACCTGGAAATGAAGATGCGGCCCGGTAGTTCGTCCGGTTACTCCGACCAGAGCAATAACCTGTCCCTTCTTCACCTGCTGGCCCTTTCTGACCATGTTTTTCGAGGTATGAGCATACAGGGTTTCAGTGCCGTTAGCATGCTCGATCACCACGGTCTTACCATAGACCGATCTGGTTCCGACAAAGGTTACTTTACCGGCCTGAGCCGCGCGGATCGGAGTGCCCAACGGACAGGCAATATCCAGTCCGTGATGGAACTCCCCCTTCCTCCATCCATAACCAGAAGTGATTTGACCAAATACCGGCCAGGCAAAGAGGCTGGTTATGCTCCGGGATGGCGGGGACACCGCCGCCGTGGTCACACTAACCTGAGAAGGGATATTTATCACTTGTCCAATGAGCAGCTTTGAGGGATCCTTTATTTCACTGTTGATCGCCATCAATTGACTGACATCGACCTGATACATTCCGGCGATTTTCCACAGGCTGTCCCCTGACTTTACCCGGTACAGCCTTTGTCTGTCTCCCGGTATATCCAGGTATTGTCCTTCCAGGATAACGCTGTTCCTGGTAAGGTTGTTCATGGCCAGCACCATGTCCACATCTGCATTTATCGCCCGGGCGATATCCCAGACCGTGTCGCCTTTTTGTACCAGGTATTTTCTAACCAGGCTGTCACTGGCTACTGACAGCATACAGGGTGCAAAACCATCCCGTGACCATCCGGCACTTACAGGTAACGGCCAGCTTGTCAGTACTAACGTGACCAGCAGTACCAGGATCGTGGTCCTTTTTGCCATAATTCCCACCTTCAAACAAAAATAAGGGTCAATTACCCCTATTTTTGCCCAGGCAAATACCATATATTCGTCTATTTCCGATTATTTCTCAGCGAATACAATAGGTGCCACCCTCAGCAGGTCCCGGTTCGACTTGGTTTTGCGAAGGGTCTCGGTCATAACCTCCATGGTCTCCACCGTCTGATAGTTCCNNGGTCATCAGAAGCTCTTCTTTCCTGGTGCCAGAGCGTTTCAGATCGATAGCCGGGAAAATTCTTCTCTCCGATAAACGACGATCCAGAACCAGTTCCCAATTGCCGGTACCTTTGAACTCTTCGAATATCACATCATCCATCCTGGATCCGGTCTCCACCAATGCAGTTGCCAATATGGTAAGACTTCCACCTTCCTCGATATTCCGGGCTGCGCCAAAGAACCTCTTGGGTTTATGCAGGGCCGCCGGATCCAGACCTCCGGATAGGGTCCTGCCACTCTGCGGCACCACCAGGTTGTGAGCTCGGGCCAACCGGGTCAGGCTATCCAAGAGTATTACCACATCCTGTTTGTGTTCCACTAACCGTTTGGCTCGCTCCAGAACCATGTCCGCTACCTTGACGTGGTTTTCCGGAGGCTCATCGAAGGTTGATCCGGTAACCTCAGCCTTAACTGACCGCTGCATATCGGTTACCTCTTCCGGTCTCTCATCAATGAGCAGGATCATCAATTCAACCTCAGGATGATTCTTGGTTATGGCATTGGCAATCTTCTGCAGCAGAACCGTTTTCCCGGCTTTGGGCGGAGCTACGATCAAACCCCGCTGACCCTTACCTACCGGAGAAACCAGATCAATCATACGGGTCCCCAAATCGCTTGAAGTTGTTTCCAGGTGAAATCTCTCATTGGGGTGCAAGGGGGTCAGGGAATCAAAATGAATTCTGCGGGAGGCCTCTTCGGGCGGAAAGCCGTTAACTGTTTCTACCTTGAGCAGGGCAAAGAACCGTTCATTATCCTTCGGTGGTCTTACCTGACCGGCGACCTTGTCACCGGTTTTCAGATCAAACTTACGAATCTGGGAAGGTGACACATAGATGTCATCCTGACTGGGGACATAGGCAAAGGGTCTCAGAAAACCGTATCCATCAGGTAATACCTCCAAGACTCCCGAGGCTGATAACAGTTCATTCGAGTGAGTGAGGGTTTTCATTATTTCGAAAACCAGTTCCTTTTTTCGGAGCTTGTAAAAGCCAACCAGGTTTAATTCCTTGGCAATCTGGTAAAGCTCCACCAGGGTTTTGTTCTCCAGGTCCGCCAGGTTCAAGTAAGCTTCCTCCTCTCTACGTGCGAGATACTTTATAACCCGTTCCTTGTTAATGCCAAAAACAGGTAATTTTGCAACAAAAGGACATCAGTTACGACCATGAAGGTATCTATCATACCCCCGAACAGGGAAAGATTCTTGGCCATACAGCCTAAGGGGCGCTAAGAGACGCCAAACATCAAAAACTTTTTTGGGGCAAAGAGTCAAATGAGGCCGTCGACATATAAAGATAATGATTTAGACAGGATATATTAATTCTGAATAGATTCTCACCAACAATACTCCCAACTATACTGGTACGGGTTATAAAGGCATGGGGAAACGTTCAACAAGGTATGCCAAAACCAAAGGTCGGATAGAAGTTGGTACATGAACCAATGTGGTACTCTTACAGCCGCTCAGAAAGGAGTCCTTTTTAAGCAACTGCAAGAGTTAATGGTGAATCCTTCATGAGATTCTTAATAAGCTGATTTCTCCTTTTGCATGATTAAAAGCGAATCTTAATCTTATTATCCCTAAAGAGAGGTTTTTTATCAAGCTGGTGAGTGGCTCTAATATGCCTGATGGTTCCTGAAATACCTCTCATCACCAGGGTATGGGTTACAGCTCTTCGGGAAAAGAATCGCACCCCCTTAAGAAGATCTCCATCGGTAATTCCAGTAGCCGCGAAAAAAACATCATCTGACTTTACCAGATCCTTAATCGTAAGCAACTGGTTTATATCTCTTATGCCCATGGACAGAGCCCGCTCTTTTTCTTCCTCATCCTCGGGCCAGAGTCTCCCTTGAAAGTCTCCTCCCATACAGTGCAGGGCAGCGGCCGATATCACACCCTCCGGTGCGCCTCCGATCCCCAGCAGTATGTCCACCCCTGAATCCTCGTACGCCGCGGCCACCGCCGGAGATACATCTCCATCGGTAATCAGCTTGATCCGGCAACCCGTACTCCGCACCTCTTCAATCAATTCCTGATGCCGGGGCCGGTCCAGAATAACCACGGTCACTTCGCGGATTGACTTATCAAGTGCCTTGGCAACCTCATTAAGGTTCTCCCTGACCGGAACATCCAGGCTGACTCTGCCTTTACATTCCGGGCCCACGGCAATCTTGTCCATGTACATATCGGGAGCATGCAACAGAGTTCCGCGAGGAGCCACAGCCATAACCGCCAGTGATCCATTGGCTCCTTTAGCCAGTATGTTGGTCCCCTCCAGGGGATCAACCGCAATATCCACCAGAGGAGGAACGCCCATCCCTACTCTTTCGCCGATGTAGAGCATGGGGGCCTCATCCATCTCCCCTTCTCCAATAACGACTATACCATCCATCTGAACAGTATCAAACATGGTACGCATAGCATTTACTGCTGCCTCATCGGCAGCTTCTTTGTCTCCGCGGCCCATCCAACGCGCCGCTGCCAGAGCCGCCGCTTCTGTAACCCTGGCCAACTCCAGTGCTAATTCCCTCTCCACCAAAGAAAACACTCCCATCAACTATAACCCTTGTAGCTTCCTTCCATCCTCAACAAATCTGGCAATCCCCAAGTCAGTTAGGGGATGCTTAATCATCGCCTTTATCACCTTATAAGGTACAGTCGCTATGTGGGAACCAATCTTAGCTGCTTCGGTTACATGCATCGGGTGTCTGATACTGGCAGCGATAACCTCAGCCTCAACTGCATACTGGTCCAGTATCATCATTATCTCCGTCAAAACATGTAGTCCATCATTGCCGATGTCATCAATCCGGCCTACAAACGGGCTGATATAGCTGGCTCCCGCCCGTGCCGCCAGTAAAGCCTGATTGGCCGAGAACACCAGGGTGGCATTGGTCCTGATACCCTGCCGGGCCAGATAACTTATCGCCTTTAATCCATCCTCACACATTGGTATCTTGACCACAATGTTGGGGTGGAGGCTTGCCAGAGCCTGACCTTCGGCGATCATTTCATCAAAAGTGACTCCCAGTGGTTCAGCATTGACCGGTCCATTAACAATGTCACAAATCTTTCGTACCATCTGGTGAAAATCACCGTTTTCCTTGGCCACCAGACTCGGATTGGTGGTGACCCCGGCCAAAAAACCGAGTTCATTGATCTCACGAATCTCCTCGATGTTAGCTGAGTCTATGAATATCTTCATGTGCCCTCCTGCTGGTTGTATAGTCAGGTTTCTGAATAGTGACAGCTGCTATCAGCTCTGATGATCACTGGCAGCAACCCCGGTCTCCTCATTTATGGACACTCGTGGCGAGACCGTTTCTGTGCCTGGCACTAAGCCTTCCCCGAACTGCCAAACAGTCTTATCTTCTCCCTGATCAGCTCAACCGCCGCATCCCTGCCTGGACCCAGGAGTTTGCGCGGGTCAATCTCACTGGGATTTTTGTCCAGTTCCTGTTTTACCCGGGCCACAAAAGCCTCACGAATATTGGTATCAATATTCACCTTTCTTATCCCCAGGCTGATGGCTTTAGTAATCGCCGCATCAGGAACGCCGGAGGAGCCGTGCAGAACGATAGGTATATTCACCAGTTTTCTGATCTTCTCCAGCCGTTCAAAATCCAGTTTGGGTTCCCCTTTATACTGTCCGTGAGCAGTGCCAATGGCTATTGCCAGTGCATCTACTCCGGTCTCTTTTACGAAAACTTCAGCTTCATGGGGCTCGGTATATAGGCTTTCTTTTACACTGATATCATCCTCAGTTCCGCCTATTTTGCCCAGCTCAGCCTCCACTGAAACGCCAATGGGGCGGGCCATGTCGAGTACCTTGTTGGTTATGCGAATATTCTCCTCCAGAGAAAGCTGCGAGCCGTCAAACATTACCGAACTGAATCCTCCCCGGATGCACCTTACCACCTGATCAAAACTGGTTCCATGATCCAGGTGCAGGGCGATGGGAACCCGCGTACTCTCGGCGGCTATTTTAACCAGGCCGATTATGTACTCCAGGCCTGCATACTTGATGGCCCCCTGACTGGCCTGCATAATAACCGGGGCCTGTTCCTTTTCGGCTGCCATGGCTATTGCCTGAACTATTTCCATATTGTTGGCGTTGAAAGCCCCCACAGCATACCCTCCTGCTTCCGCTTTCGCCAACAATTCCGTCATCGGTACCAATGCCATTGTTGCTATCCTTCCTTTCTAACCCTGGATGTGATGAACATCCTCTGAACATCTGGCACTATTCATCCTGCATCCTCACCCAAACAACAGTCCGTATCTTAAAGCCCTCCGGGCCAGCCCTAAAATCTATTATACCAAATCGCTTTGTGATATACTTTTTAAATCCTGGCTTTAGTGCCTAATTTAATCAGGCCCTATTCAGCTATTCAGCACTTCCCGGACCATATTCCTCAAATCTATTATGTCAAAAGGCTTTGTGATATACTTTTTGACCCCAACCTCCAGGGCCTTCTGGACTACCTCCATCTCCCCATAAGCGGTCATCATAATAATAGGTATTGTCTGATCAAACTTTATAATCTCCTGTGAGGCTTCCAGGCCATTCATATTAGGCATCTTCATATCCATTAGTACAATATCAGGCGGGTATGCCTTGACCTTCTCTACACTATCTTTTCCATCAACCGCTACATTAACCTCGTAACCTTCTTTTTTGAATAGCTCTTCCAATAGACGACGAACCCCTTTTTGATCATCAACTACCAGTACTCTGTGAGCCATACGTCCCTACCTCCGCCAACAATTGTGTATTGTAACTGATTCAATAATTGTATTTAATTTCCTGCCCCCGGACCAAAATAATTTGCCCGGTCTGCTCTATTCTATTATCGAGTCCTGGTCTCTCTGGCTTAAGGGACAAAATCATCCGCCGGTTGCTGTTCTCCCCGGGGATAAAAGCGCGGAACCGACAAAGAGGCAAGGGTCCTCTTTACCGGGAGCGTAACCACATCTCCGGCTTCAATCTGAAGCCCGGAAGGTATTTCCGCGAGGCAAAACTGCATGAATACCTTGCCGCGTATATAAACAAGCTGCCCTTTAATGACCGCCGTCAGGGTTGTCCGGTTGAGATTCAAAAAAGAGGCCCCCAGTTTCACCCACATCTTCAACAGGTCAGTCAATCCCGATGGCTTAGGCATGGCTTCCACCCCCAAACCGTCCACCAATCCCACGGGAATAACGGCCACCCGGCTGTCCCGTGGCAATCTGTAGGTACGATAGTAACCCAGATAACTGCCCTTTTTAAAGTGACGAATCGCTGTGATTCGGGCTTTAAAATGATAGCATTCTCTCAGTTTGACATCGGGTCTGGCCTGGCCGGCCGGGAACTGGCCGTACAAAATGGTTCCAATTCTCACCGCGTCGAGGTGCATCTGCGGGTGACGCAAAAAAGCACTGCTGCCACAGCAGTGTCTGATGGGAATCCTTATATCCTGCTTCTCAAGGTCCTCCAACAAGGACCGGAAGCTTTCGAACTGCTTAATAGTGACTGAGTCTTCGGTGGCTTCTGCGAAGTGGGTGTAGATACCTTCAAGTACGAGGGTTTCGCAGGCATAAGCCTTCCTGACAACGGGCAGGGCTTCTCCCACTGTCAGGCCAAACCGCCCCAGGCCGGTATCTACCTTAATATGTATGCGGGCCTTTTTCCCCACCTGGGTAGCAGCATTGGCCACCAAATCCAAATCTGTGGCTGAACCGACGGTTACGGCAAGGTCATTTTGAATGGCGGTCACGTAATCCTCATAAAGCAGGGGTGAAAAAACCAGGATGTCATCACTGACTCCGTTATCTCTCAATTGCAGGGCCTCACTTATGAAAGTGACGCCAAACAGGTCCACGCCAAGTTTAATAAGTGCCCTGGTTACCGGTACTGCTCCCAGGCCATAGGCGTTGGCTTTGACCACCGCCATAAGCCGGGTCCCCTCCCGCATTCGCTTCCTTATCTCCTGCAGGTTATGACTGATAGCATCAAGGTCAACCTCAATCCATTTGTCAGCATTCGCTTTCCATTCAGTCATCGGTCAGTTTTTTCCTCCAGCGGATGACTTTTCTGACAGTCTTGTAGTAGATGGGAAGCACAACGGTCCATAACCAGTAGAAAACGGGAGAGTAAACCAGATCCCACTCGCCAATAAACTCAGTAAATACGGCGGCAAATCCTTTCTTGAAGCGATAGAGGCCGTACAGGGGGTTATCCTCTGACAAATCACCGGAAACACCCCGAAAATCGTAAAGGGTGCATCCGTTATCCTTGGCCCATTTTATCATGGTCCACTGCAGCAGGTAGTTGGGCATTACATTGCGGAACTCGTTGCTCGATGCTCCATAGATGTACCAGGCCTTGTCCCCCAGTATAAAAGCAAGCGTACCGGCAATATCCTGGCCCTGATACTCGGCCATGAACAGCCTGGCCATCCCACGCTCCTGCAACTGCTCCCAAATCTCTTCGAAATAAGAATACGCCCTTATCAGGAACCGGTCTCTTTCCGCCGTCTCCTTTAGAATCTGATAGAATCGCTCCAGGGCCTGCTTGTCGGTAGCCTCGCGCACAACCACCCCTTTTCTCTGGGCCAGCCGCAGATTATACCTGGTTTTGGAAGCCATCTGTTCCAGCAACTGCTCCTCACCTGGAGTGATATCCAGACGGAAGACACAGGTCGGCTGTACTCCCTCAAAACCCTCTGCGGTAGTGGTCTTTTTGAAACCCCTGGATACCAGATAACTTCTAAAAGTGTCATCAGCATGCTCGACATCCGGATCAATCTTGAGAAAGATGGCCCCATGCTCCCTGGCAAGGGTACGCAAACCATTGAACAGGCGGTCCAGTAAAGCCTGATCATGAATATCCGCCACCGGCCCCCGGGGCGCGTAAAAGATTGACTTATTTAATCCTGGAATGGGCAGCTTCCTCTTTAAAATTAATATGGCCGCCCTGATCTGCCCGTCTTCAAATAGTGCCACCGGTAAAGGCACCCATCCCATACTCCGCTTAACCTCACCCCATTCCCGGGTTTGGAGTATGTGTCCTTTGGGGTGGGTCGATATGAACTGTTGATAGTCTTCAGTTTGTGATTGATCGACAACTCTGACACTGATCATGGTTTTCCTTCGCTTTCAATAAAATAAATCTATCACGGTTCCTTTATATCCCAGCAAGGATTCACCAAACAGAATAACCCATTTAAGTGATAATGAGCTCTTGCAGGAAATAATGGCCTCGGGTCGAATATTTACTGCAAATTCCCAGGTTGCCAGTGTTTGGATCCAAATACACGATACATCCAGGCCGGGGTACGCTTCATTCAGGAGTCGAAACTCTTAATCAAACACTTCTAAACTTATTACATATGCAACGGTATCTGCAAGCAGGAGGTGATAGCGTAGAGTCTCAACTTAAATTATACCCAATTCTGCAAGCTTAGAGGAGGTAATAGGATGAGAGAAGTTGTTATCGTAGGTGCTGCCAGGACAGCGATTGGCGATTTCCTGGGAAGCCTCAGTAGTCTTAGCGCCGTTGAGCTGGGCATCATTGCCGGCAAGGCGGCTCTGGAAAGAGCCGGGATCAAACCCGATCAGGTTGATGAAGTAGCCGCTGGTCACGTATATCAGGGGGGTAATAAGGGCAACACCGGACGTCAGGTATGTCTGGGCATGGGTTGTCCGGTGGAAACTATCGGAGTTACGATAAACCAGCAATGCCCATCATCCATGCGCGCCGCAGAAATTATAAGTCAGCAAATCCTTTTAAACAAGATTGACATAGGCATGTCCGTTGGTTATGAGAGCATGAGCAACTGCGTTTATATGGTACAAAAAGCCCGCCATGGCCTCCGCATGGGTGATGCACCCTTCATTGATCAACTGCTTTATGACGGCCTGTATGATGCTTTCAACAATTATCATATGGGGATAACCGCTGAAAACCTGGCTGAGATGTATAATATCAGCCGGGAGGAACAGGACGATTGGGCGTTAATGAGCAACCAGCGGGCTTGCGCCGCAATTGCGGAAGGTCGGTTTAAAGAGGAGATCGCACCGGTTGAAGTCAAGACCAAAAAGGGCATCCAGGTATTTGAGGTTGATGAACATCCCCGGGCCGATGCAAGTTTGGAAGCCATGGCCAAGCTTAAGCCAGCATTTAAGAAGGATGGAACCGTAACCGCCGGGAATGCCTCGGGCTTAAACGATGGGGGTGCGGCCATAGTTATCACTCACCGGGAAAAGGCTGATGAACTGGGTCTGAAACCACTGGCCAAAATAGTCAGTACCGCATCGGGAGCAGTTGACCCCAAGATTATGGGCCTCGGTGTCGTTCCAGCAGTCCAGAAAGCCCTGAAGTTCGCAGGGCTAACCAAAGAGGATATCGATCTGTGGGAATTGAACGAAGCCTTTGCCGCTCAGGTAATTGCCTGCAATCGCGAGCTTAAGATTGACAAAAGCATCATCAATGTCAACGGCTCCGGCATCGCATTAGGTCATCCAGTAGGACAAACAGGAGTACGCCTCATAGTGACCTTAATCCACGAAATGAGGAGACGGGGTTCCAAATACGGAGTGGCCTCGCTCTGCGCCGGCGGTGGACCAGCGGTTGCCACGGTGGTCGAATTGCTGTAACGGGGACAATTACACAAAGAGCCATGGTGGAATGAAGCATCCCACACTTCCCTCAAAGTTTGAAATATTCATCGCAGATTTGGGCTAACCTCGCTTTTAAAGGATTACACGTGTCGGGTGGGAACAGCATGTGAGTTAAAGCTATAGAGGGTTCAGTTCACTTATCGAACTGAACCCTCTTACATCTCATTCGCTTCTTTTTTGGGCGGCGCCAACAAAGTCCCGGAAGAGAGGATGCGGGCGATTGGGGCGGGATTTGAATTCCGGGTGGAATTGACAGGCCACAAACCACGGATGATCTGGCAGCTCAATCATCTCCACCAGTAAGCCATCCGGCGATAGGCCGCTTATTCGAATACCGCCAGCGACCAGTTGTTCCTTAAACCGGTTGTTAACCTCATAGCGATGGCGATGCCTTTCCACAATCTCATCCTGACCGTATGCTTGCATGGACATGGTACCGGGGACCAGCCGGCAGGGGTACTGCCCCAGTCTCATGGTCCCACCCTTCTCGACCACACTGGTCTGTTCCAGCATAAGGTCGATCACCGGATATGGGGTTTGGGGGTTAAACTCCGAACTGTGAGCATCCGGCATACCACAAACATGCCGGGCAAATTCTATAACCGCACACTGCATTCCCAAACAGATCCCCAGGTAAGGGATTTTATTTTCCCTGGCATAACCTGCAGCCATGATCTTGCCTTCCACTCCACGTTCACCGAATCCCCCTGGAACCAGAATACCATCTAAACCCTCGAGCATTTCGGTGCCGCTCTTTTCCAGGTCCTCGGCATAGATCCACTTTATTTCAACCAGCTTCTGGTGATAGATTCCCGCGTGGTGAAGGGATTCTGCGATACTGAGATAAGCATCCGGCAGTTCCACATACTTACCCACCAGACCAATGGTTACCTGCCCCTGGGGGTTCTTGATCCTGCGTACCAACTCGCGCCAGTCGGTCAGATCTCCATCAGAACACTCCAGTCCCAACATCCTGATTACGATGTTGTCCAATCCTTCCTCAGCCAGAATAAGCGGGACTTCATAAATGGACCTGGCATCTATGCATTGAATAACCGCATCATCTTCGACATCACAGAAGAGGGCCAGTTTGGCCTTCAGCTCACGGGAGAGCTCCTTTTCGGTACGACAAACCAGGATGTCAGGGTTTATCCCGATGCTACGCAATTCCTTTACACTATGTTGACTGGGTTTGGTTTTTAACTCGCCAGCAGCTTTAATAAAAGGAATCAAGGTCACATGAACGTAGAGGACATTTTCCTTACCCAAATCACTCTTAAGCTGGCGAATAGCTTCCAGAAACGGCAGGGATTCGATATCTCCCACCGTTCCCCCGATCTCGGATATGACCACATCAACCTTGGTGGTATGCTGGATCTGGGTTATGCGTTCTTTGATTTCGTTCGTAACATGAGGAATTACCTGAACCGTCTGTCCCAGGTAGTCGCCGCGTCTTTCCTTATCGAGTACACTCTTATAAATCTGGCCCGTGGTAACATTGGCATGCCGGGGCATGTTTTCGTCAATGAATCTTTCATAGTGCCCTACATCCAGATCCGTCTCCGCCCCATCCTCGGTAACAAATACCTCTCCATGCTGGTATGGGCTCATGGTTCCGGGGTCCACATTTATGTAGGGATCGAATTTCTGCAGTGCAACTTTCAGACCCCGGCTCTTGAGCAGTCGACCGAGCGAGGCAGCCGTAATTCCTTTCCCTAATGAAGAGACAACTCCGCCGGTTATAAATATGAATTTTGGCAATTAAAGTCCCTCGCTTTCATCTTCCAAACAATACCCCTTGG
>DCTH01000145.1 GCA_002329495.1 Syntrophothermus sp. UBA1445
AGCGACGTGGCGATCTGTTAACTCGAACCGTAAACCAACATAGAGATTGCCACGCCCCCTGCGGGGGCTCGCAATGACACATTAGGAAGCCATTTTCACAGCAATAACAAGAGAGATATCAGGTTTAAGTTTTCTCACTCATTGTGCCTGGCGCCACTGGTGGCAATTGTCAAGAAGCGGCCGCAGATAACGTCCAGTATAGGATGCAGGGCACTGGGCCACTTCCTCCGGGGTACCTTCGGCCAGGATTTCTCCGCCTTTTTCCCCGCCTTCCGGCCCTAGATCGATTAAATGATCCGCTGACTTGATTACATCCAGATTATGCTCAATAATCAAAACCGTATTACCGGCATCAACCAGGCGATTGAGAACACCTAACAGGTGCTTGACATCGTGCTTGTGCAATCCGGTAGTGGGCTCATCCAGTATATACATGGTTTTACCGGTGGAGCGCCGGGACAGTTCCGTAGCCAGCTTTACCCGCTGGGCCTCCCCTCCGGACAAGGTAGTAGCAGGCTGACCCAGCTGGATATATCCTAACCCTACATCCTGCAGTACCTTAAGTTTGCGATGGATGCGGGGGATGTTTTCGAAAAAGTCTACTGCCTCGTCTACGGTCATAGCCAGTACATCAGCGATGTTCTTGCCCCGGAACTTAACTTCCAGGGTTTCGCGATTATAGCGTTTTCCCTTGCAGACTTCACAGGGAACATACACATCGGGCAAAAAGTGCATCTCAATCTTTATAATGCCATCGCCGGAACAGGCCTCACAGCGTCCTCCCCGGACATTAAAACTGAAGCGCCCCGGCTTGTAGCCCCGCACCTTGGCTTCGGCAGTTTCCGCAAACAATTCGCGGATATGGTCAAAGGCACCGGTATAAGTAGCCGGGTTGGAACGCGGTGTCCGGCCAATAGGAGACTGATCAATGTTCACTACCTTGTCAATAGCTTCCAGACCCTCGATGCCCTGATGGGCGCCGGGGCGATACCGCCCGCCGTATAAGCGTTTCATCAAAGCAGGGTAAAGGATATCCTCCACCAAAGTACTTTTGCCGGAACCGGACACCCCGGTTATAACTACCATTTTGCCCAAGGGAATAGTCACATCAATATGCTTTAAATTATGCTGGCTGGCACCTTTTATAACCAAACTGCAGCCATTGCCTGGGCGCCGCTGTTTGGGTACCTCAATATCCAGCTTGCCGGACAGGTATTGCCCGGTCAGGGACCTTTCACAGGCCACTATGTCCTCCACGGTGCCCTGGGCCACTACTTCTCCCCCATGGACCCCAGCCAGGGGACCGATATCCACTATATGGTCGGCATTACGGATAGTTTCCTCATCGTGTTCCACCACAATAACGGTATTGCCCAGGTCGCGTAACCGCTTGAGAGTAGCCAGCAGGCGTTCATTATCCCGGGGATGCAGGCCGATACTGGGTTCGTCCAGCACATATAAAACCCCCACCAGGCTGGAACCCACCTGGGTAGCCAGACGAATACGCTGGGCTTCTCCTCCTGACAGGCTTCCTGCTTGACGGTCCAGAGTCAGATAATCTAACCCTACGTCAACTAAAAATTGCAGTCGTGCTTTGATCTCTTTAGTAATCTGCCGGGCAATAAGCATCTCCCGTTCGCTTAACTGCAGCTGATCAAAGAAGTTGATAGCTTCCCGCACCGACAGGGCGGTAACATTATTGATAGATTTGCCTCCTACCAGTACCCACAGGACCTCTTCCCGCAGGCGCTGGCCCTTACATTTAGGACACAGGGAGTAGGTCATATATTTTTCAATTTCTTCCCGGGAATAGTCACTGCGAGTTTCCATATAACGGCGATTGAGATTATTGATCACCCCTTCATAGGCAGAGCGGAAAGTGCCGGTCTCACCGTAGGAATTGGTATAGGTAACCACGAATCTGTCGCCGCCATTACCATAGAGAATAAAGTCAATCTGCTTCTGATCCATTTCCTTCAAGGGGCGATCCAGGGGTATGTTGTAGTGCTGGGCAGCCGCCGCCAGGATCTGATTATAGTAGGTAAAAAAGTTGTTGGACCAGGGAATAATCGCTCCATCTTCCAGGCTCTTATCCATATTTATAACCAGACTGGGATCGATCTCCCTCTTCCAGCCCAGGCCATCACATTCCGGGCAGGCTCCAAAGGGACTATTAAAAGAAAACATGCGCGGACTTAATTCCGGCAGGCTAAAGCCGCAGTCCGGGCAGGCAAATTCCTGGCTGAAAAGCAGTTCTTCCTCCCCTTCTTCTTTCAGCCACAGCACACTAATGGTTCCTTCGCTGAGCTTGAAGGCCAGTTCCAAAGACTCAGCCAGACGGCTGTTGATACCATCTTTGATTACTAACCGGTCCACCACTGCACTAATGTGGTGCTTTTTGTTCTTATCCAGTTTTATCTCCTCATCGGAGGTGTACTCGTAGCCGTCTACCATTACCCGCACAAAGCCATCTTTAAAAAGGTTCTGCAGGATCTTGCGATGCTCACCCTTTTGCCCCCTAATGATGGGAGCCAGTATTTTAATGCGACTGCCAGGGGACAGATCCATCAGAGTATCCACAATCTGGTCTACCGTCTGACGCTGAATAGGTTTCTGGCAATGGGGGCAATGAGGCCGTCCCACCCGGGCAAACAGCAGGCGCAGGTAGTCATAAATTTCCGTCACGGTTCCTACTGTAGAACGAGGATTATTGGAGGTGGATTTTTGGTCTATGGAAATAGAGGGAGACAGGCCCTCAATATAATCTACATCAGGTTTGTCCATCTGCCCCAGAAACTGGCGGGCGTAAGTAGACAGCGATTCCACATAACGGCGCTGTCCTTCACTATATATGGTATCAAAGGCCAAACTGGATTTACCGGAACCAGAGACTCCCGTAAACACC
>DCTH01000034.1 GCA_002329495.1 Syntrophothermus sp. UBA1445
TGCTAAAATAAAATCCACAGAATGGTGCGGAAAATTTTATTTTCTCCCGCCGGACTCCTGGTAAATCCGCTTGTATCCATTGGGGGCCAAGACGGAAATCTTGAGTAACGGTTGGACGGTAGCCGTTGCTCTCAAGGGGTGGTTTCTCTTGAGGAAGATCGGCATTGTTGGGGCGGGAGTGGTTGGAACAGCTGTAGGGGTTATCCTTCATTCCAAAGGCTATGAGATTACGGGAGTATATGATACCAATCCCGAATCTACACGGCAATTGGCAGAGAAGGTTGGTGCGCGTGAGTGTCCGACCCTGCAGGAAGTAGCCGAACGGGCTGAGATATTGTTTGTAACCACATCTGATTCAGCGATCGGTAATGTTGTTGAGGCATTGGCCACAGAAGGAGGTTTTATTGAGGGCCAACTGGTAGTTCATATGAGCGGGGCATTGACCTCTGAGGTCTTGGAACCGGCCAAGGCGTTCGGTGCTTTAACGGTTTCAATTCACCCCATGCAATCCTTTGCCAACACAGAGCGGGCGATAAATAATCTCCCAGGTTCGGTTTTTACCATTGAGGGAGATCCAAAATCTCATGGCCTGGCAGCCGACCTGGTTCAGGATTTGGACGGGGAATACTTCTTTATTGACAAAAAGGTGAAGCCCTTGTATCATGCTGGAGCTTGCGTAGTTTCCAACTACCTGGTTACAGTGATTGATATTGGCCTGCAGCTGTTGGAATCGATCGGGATTCCGCGGGCGCAGGCTTTACAGGCGGTACTGCCGCTCATTAAAGGTACTATCAATAACATCGAAAAAATTGGGATCCCCAGGGCTTTAACCGGTCCTATTGCCCGGGGAGATCTGATGACGCTATTAAAACACATGGATTGTCTTGAACAAATGGCCCCCCAATTGATAATGCTCTATAGCTGGTTAGGATACTATACCACTGAGGTGGCGAAGGCCAAGGGAACGGTCAACGACAAGTCGGCTGAGGCCATGCGAAGTCTGTTTTTGCGCAAAATAGACAGTTCGAACGGTTAAAATTTGGGGGTGAATACTTTGGCACGTATTACGACTGCAGTTTTACGGGATAAGAAACGAAGAGGCGAGAAGATCACCATGCTCACGGCCTATGANNACCCTGGCGGTTACCATGGATGATATGGTTCACCATACCAAAGCGGTGGTTCGGGGCGTAAAGAACACCATGGTGGTGTCGGATATGCCTTTCCTGTCGTACCATATTTCCATACCTGAGTCGGTCAGAAATGCGGGAAGGTTGATACAGGAAGGCGGAGCCCAGGCGGTTAAGCTGGAGGGCGGATCGGAAAGGGTAGACGTGATTAAGGCTATTCTGGATGCGGAGATACCGGTTATGGGGCACATAGGATTAACCCCGCAGTCGGTTCACCAGTTCGGTGGGTTTAAGGTACAGGGAAGAGATCTGGAAACGGCCAAAAAGCTGATCGAGCATGCCAAAGCTCTGGAAAGAGCAGGGGTTTTCTCCATTGTGCTGGAGGGTGTACCGGCGGCCCTGGCCAAGCGGATAACGGAAGAGGTATCGGTCCCTACCATCGGAATTGGAGCAGGTCCGGATTGCGACGGCCAGGTCCTGGTGGTAAATGACATGCTGGGACTGTTCCAGGGTCATGTGGCGAAGTTTGTGAAGCAGTATGCCAACCTCCACCCGTTGATGGTGGAGGCGGTCAAATCATACAGTGACGAGGTTAAAGCCGGAACCTTCCCGGCCGAGGAACATTGTTATTCGATCAATGAAGAAGTAATTGAGAAACTTTATTAGGAGAATAAGCCGGTGAAAGTGATAGAAAGCCCTCAGGAGATGCAAAATTGGAGTCGTGCCCAGGCGAAGGCCGGGCTTAGTATAGGACTGGTCCCCACTATGGGGTATTTGCACGAAGGGCACCTGAGCCTGGTCCGCCGGGCTCGGGAACTTTGTGATCTGGTTGTGGTAAGTATTTTTGTCAACCCGATTCAGTTTGGAGAAGGAGAGGATTTTGACCGGTATCCCCGGGACCTGTCGCGGGACCTCGACCTTCTGAAAAAGGAAGGAGTTGGTGTAGTTTTTGCCCCCACGGCGACTGCAATGTATCCGGAGAAAGAGCGGACCATTGTGGATCCCCCAACCGGGATGGAGAACAGATTGTGCGGTCGTAACCGACCCGGCCATTTCCGTGGAGTTACCACTGTAGTAAGTAAACTCTTTAATATTTGTTTGCCCGACGTAGCGGTCTTTGGTCAGAAGGATGCCCAACAGGCTCTGATCATTGAAAAGATGGTCAGGGACCTTAACTTCCCGGTGCGCATAGTAAGGGGAGAAATTGTTCGGGAACTGGACGGGTTGGCCATGAGTTCACGCAACGTCTACCTGTCGCCGGAGGACAGAAAGAAGGCAACGGTCTTGTACCGGAGCCTGCTCATGGCAAGGGATCTGGTAGGCCAGGGGGTAAGAAAGACCTCTCAGGTGAGAAAGGCCATGTTTGACATGATTGATCAGGTGGATGGGACCCAAATTGATTATATCGAGATTTATAATGCCAGGGATTTAAGTGAGCTCGAGGAGATTAATGGTCAGGTTTTAATAGCGCTCGCTGTAAGATTTGGTGATACCAGGTTAATTGATAACCTTCTACTGGAGGTGTAACATGTTCAGAACAATGTTCAAATCCAAGATTCATAGGGCCATCGTAACTGAGGCCAACCTGAATTATATGGGCAGTATTACCATTGACCGGGACCTGATGGATGCGGCCGATATTTTGCCTAATGAGAAGGTGCAGGTTGTTAATAATAATAACGGGGCGCGCTTTGAGACCTATGTTATCGAAGGTACCAGGGGCTCAGGGACTATATGTCTGAACGGAGCTGCGGCCCGCCTGGTGCAACCAGGGGACTCAGTAATCATCATAACTTATGCGGTAATGAGCAATGAGGAGTGTATGACGTTTAGGCCCAAGATGGTTTTTGTTGATGCTGAAAATAAAATCGTGGAGACGAAAACGGGTACGGAACCGGCTAATACTGTTGGATAAACCGCCGGTTTGAACCTACCTTTAATTAGGGTTACTATGCACTGTCCAGTGGTACAGCTGGGCTGTAAATACATTGTCAAGAGGGAATCACATGTCTGACAATCTGGTGGAGTTTATTAAGGAGCGCAAGCAGAAGCTTAATGCGGTGATTATGGCCCATTACTACCAGCGCCCTGAGATTCAGGACCTGGCAGATCTGGTGGGTGATTCACTGCAACTCGCTCGGGATGCGGCCCAAGCTCAGGCTGATGTGATCGTTTTCTGTGGGGTCAGTTTTATGGCGGAGAGCGCCAAGATACTGAATCCCGAGAAACTGGTGGTTATGCCGGAACCGGAGGCTGGCTGTCCGATGGCGGATATGATAACCGCCGATAAATTGCGGAAGTGGAAGGCCTCCCATCCAGAGGCCAAAGTGGTTTGTTATGTGAACTCATCAGCCGAGGTCAAGGCCGAGAGTGATATCTGTTGTACATCATCCAATGCGATTCAGGTGGTAAATTCGATTCCCCGGGAATACCCGATCCTGTTTGTGCCTGACAAGAATCTGGGCAATTTCGTGGCCTTGAAAACCGGAAGAAAGATTGAATGCTGGCCGGGTTACTGCCCGACCCATCAGGATGTCACGGCACAAGAGATACAGGAGATGAGGGCAAGGCATCCCCAGGCACCGGTAGTGGTACACCCGGAGTGCCGTCCCGAGGTTATCAAACTGGCGGATGAAGCCTTATCTACCGGGGGAATCCTCAAATATGTAGAGAAGAGTCCTGCCAGGGAATTTATTATCGGTACCGAGGCTGGCCTCTTGCACCAACTGGAAAAGCGTTTTCCCGATAAGGTGTTTCATATTGCCCGGGAAGAGTTCCTGTGCCCGAATATGAAATTAACCACCCTGGAGAACCTGGCTTATGTGATGGATACCCTGGAACACAAAGTGGAAGTGCCGGAGGATATTGGGATTAAGGCGTATCATTCCCTGGAGCGGATGCTTAATATCTCGTGATAACCAGGGACTTTATAATCGAAATTCATAATTTGTGCTGACGGCACGGGAAAGAACGATATTAATATGCAGATCAGTCGATACATCTCAGAAATAGGACCGGATGTGCCGGTATTCAGGACGGATTATTTGATAATAGGCAGTGGTATTGCCGGACTGTTTACTGCTTTGAAGGCCTCAGAATTCGGTCAGGTGATGGTACTGACCAAAAAGACCTTGAAAGATTCAAATACTGGTTTGGCCCAGGGGGGGATTGCCGCCGCAGTTCATGAGGAGGATTCCCCCTTCTTGCACCTGGAGGATACCCTGGAGGCAGGGGCTGGCCTGTGTGAGATTGAGTCGGTCAATATTCTGGTCACTGAAGGTCCCGCCCGGGTAAGGGAACTAATGAGTTTGGGCGCGCAGTTTGACACCGTCGATGGCACGGTGTCGCTAACCCGGGAAGCGGCCCACAGCAAAGCCCGCATCCTCCACTCTGCTGATGCGACCGGGGAAGCGATCCGGCTGGCCCTGGTTCGCAGTTGCCTGCAGGAACCCAATATAGTAATCCGGGAAAACCAGTTCCTGATAGATATTCTGAACATAGGAAATGAGTGCCAGGGGGCCCTGGTGCTTGATGCCAAACAGGGGAGCAAAGCTATCTACCTGGCTAAAGCCACTATCGTGGCCACGGGTGGTGTAGGGCAATTGTTCAAATACACCACCAATCCGGATATCGCGACTGCTGATGGCATGGCGGCGTGTTTCCGGGCCGGGTGTGAACTGGCGGATATGGAGTTTATTCAGTTCCATCCTACAGTACTGGTCACCGATACCAGCCAGCGCTTTCTAATATCTGAAGCTGTTCGGGGTGAAGGCGCCCGGCTGCTGAATATAAAAAAAGAGAGATTCATGCCTGATTATCATCCTCTGGGAGAACTGGCTCCCCGGGATATTGTGGCCCGGGCCATCTGGAATGAGATGAGTCTGACCGGGAGCGACCATGTCTTTCTGGATGTCAGTCATTTACCCAACCCCACCGCGCGGTTTCCGAATATTCACCGCACCTGCATGGAATACGGTTACGATTTTACCCGGGACCCGGTACCGGTATCGCCAGCAGCCCATTTTATGATGGGTGGGGTTAAGACCAATACCTATGGAGAAACCTCAATTTACGGCCTGTATGCCTGTGGAGAGGTGGCCTGCAACGGGGTTCACGGGGCCAATCGCCTGGCCAGCAACAGTCTCCTGGACGGTCTGGTCTTTGGACAAAGGATCGTTGAAGCCTCCCGGCCCATGGTGTATCGCCGGACAGTCGACATAGAAGAGCTCCGGGCGAACTGCCTTCAGGATGATAACCTGTATGTCCCGGCCGGCAATCGCGAACCGGCAGAGATACGCCAGGCATTGAGGAGCATAATGTGGGAACACGTTGGTATCATAAGAGATGAGGCGGGCCTCAAGACCGCTGCCGGTCTGGTGAACCAGCTGGGGCGGGAATTGGGTCCGGGCCAGAATGAACTGGACTGCTATCAGGCAATCAACATGCTGACCGTAGCCCGGGTGATGATCCAGGCGGCCTTATGGCGCAAGGAAAGCCGGGGAGCCCATTATAGACAGGATTATCCGACCCGGGATGACATACGATGGGTTAAACACCTGACATTTAAGAACTGGTAGGAGGGTGCTGCGTAATGAACTGGATGCAGATTGACCGGATTATCCGGCAGGCCCTGATTGAGGACATCGGCCATCGTGACATAACCACCGACAACCTGATTCCTCCCGATCACCAATCGCAGGGGGTTTTTTACGTCAAACAGGAGGGGGTCGTGGCGGGAATCCAGGTGGCAGAACGGGTCTTTCAGCTCCTTGATCCGGAGATTGATTTCACTGTGTTGAAGGATGATGGCGAGCTAGTCCTGGAAGGAGAGGAGATTGCACGGATATCCGGCAGGACCCGCACCCTGTTGACCGGGGAACGGGTTTCCCTTAACTTTCTGCAGCATATGTCAGGTATTGCCACCAAGACCTACGACCTGGTGGATAGGGTGCGCCATTTCCCGGTAAAAATCGTCGACACCCGCAAGACCGTTCCCGGCCTCAGGATTTTGGAAAAATACGCCGTCAGGGTAGGTGGGGGACATAACCACCGCTTCGGACTTTTCGATGGAGTGCTTATCAAGGACAACCATATCCGGGCTGCCGGGGGGATTGCCGAGGCGGTCCATACCATCAAACGCAACATATCACACTTGACCAGGGTCGAGGTGGAGGTAGAGAACCTGGAGCAGCTGCGCGAAGCCCTGGCAGCGGGAGCGGACGTGATCCTGCTGGATAATATGGACCCGGAAATCATGAAAGAAGCAGTGCGCATTAACGGGGGACGCGCCATCCTGGAAGCCTCCGGAGGCATTACCCAGGACACTCTGGTGGAAGTCGCCAAGACCGGTGTGGACCTGATCTCCATGGGTGCCCTCACCCACTCGGCCATGGCCCTCGATATCAGCTTCGATATTATACGTTTACGATAATGGGTAGGGAGTNNCCCCCTGCCACAAGAGGTGAGCTATCATTCCCCTGAAAACCCGAGAATTGGCCTATGCCGCAATGTTTACCGCGGTGATTGCGGCATCAGCTATATTAACCAGGTTCCTGCCGGTGGCGGTGGTACCATACAGCCTGCAATCCCTACTGGTCTTTCTGGCCGGTGGGGTTCTCAACCGGAGGACGGCGGCGCTCAGTATACTGGCATACATATTGTTGGGACTGGTGGGGATTCCGGTTTTCGCCAGCCCGCCCTACGGGGGCCCGGGTTACTTTCTGATGCCATCCTTTGGTTTCCTCCTGGGGTTTATCCTGACCGCCTGGATCGTATCCTTCTGTCTGGAGCGCTGGGGTAACAGCTTGATGGCCCATATTTTATCGGTCATTGCCGGAATCGCAGCTATGTACCTGATAGGCCTGCCTTACCTGTTTATTATCCTCAAATTCTATCTGGGCCAAGCGGTTGATGTGGGGTATATTATTAAAATCGGCTTGATTCCTTTTATTGGTCTGGACCTGATAAAGGCCTCGATAGCAGCCTTCATCAGCTATCAGGTGAGGAAAAACCTCAATTGGAGCTAGGTCTTTCCAAAGGGAAGTCAAGGGGGGTTGGGAGCAGTTCAAGGGAGAGATCGTCCTGACCCGGAAATACTATTGACAGGAGGCACGTGATCCTGTCTTACTGGTGTTAGTTCGGTTAGCGAGCGCTCATCTTCATAACTAAGGGAGGGATACTGATGATTCTAGTTTTGGATGTAGGGAACTCCAATATTGTAGCCGGAGTTTTTCGGGACAAGGAACTGCTGACCCACTGGCGGGTGAGGACTGACCGATTGCGAACGGCGGATGAGTATGGTCTGATGCTCCTGGGCTTCTTTCAGCATGCGGGTATTGATCATAATCAGATCAGAGGCTCGATAATCTCATCGGTGGTACCTCCCCTGGTTAGCGAACTGGAATGGATGATTGGCAAGTACTTTGGCAACAAGGCCCTGGTCATCGGTCCCGGGATCAAAACCGGTCTGGCGATAAAGTATGAAAACCCCCGTGAGGTAGGGGCTGACCGGGTGGTCAACGCGGTAGCCGGCCTGGAGAAATACGGCGGACCCCTGATTATCGTGGACTTCGGCACCGCTACCACCTTCTGTGTTGTCAGTGAGAATTATGAGTACCTGGGAGGGGCTATTGCCCCCGGAATCGGCATCTCCCTGGAGGCATTGTTCCAAAGGACCGCCAAGCTGCCCCGGGTGGAACTGGAAAAGCCTAAAAGCGTTATTGGCAAAAACACGGTGGTGAGTATCCAATCGGGAGCCTTATATGGATTCGTAGGCCAGGTAGATGGTATTATCCGGAAAATCAAAGAGGAGGTCCCCTGGGAATTCAAGGTCATTGCCACTGGCGGTATAGCGGACCTGATTTCCCGGGAGTCCGAGTATATAGAAATCGTGGACCATTTCCTCACCCTGGAAGGTCTGAGGATAATATACGAAAAGAACCAGGCTTGAGGTGGCTATGGGGTTCAGTATCGGTAAACATGTCTTTAAAAATCAGGTAGTATCCGCCCCGATGGCGGGTGTTACCGACAAAGCTTACAGGATCATGGCCGCGTCCTTTGGATGCGGCTTAAACTTCACCGAGATGATCAGTGATCAGGCATTGCTCTATGGACATCACAAGACCATGGCCATGCTTGACCGTTCTCAGGAGTCGATCCCGGCAGTGGTGCAGCTTTTCGGCGGCCAGCCGCAGAATATGGCCCGGGCTGCCGCCATTGCCGAAGAGCAGGGTGCAATTATCATTGACATCAACATGGGCTGTCCCACCCCCAAGATCGTGCGAAACGGTGAGGGATCCGCTTTGATGAGGGACCTTCCCCGGGCCCGCGAGATAATCCGGGCAGTGGTAAAGGAGGTCAAGGTGCCGGTCACGGTTAAGATGAGAAAAGGCTGGGACGAATCCAGTGTCAATTACCTGGAACTCTGCCGCATCGCAGAAGGGGAAGGGGCGCAGGCCATCACTCTTCATCCCCGTACCCGGGAACAGTTCTTCTCGGGCCGAGCGGACTGGAACGCAATCCGGGAGGCCAAAGCAGCGGTAGCAATTCCGGTAATCGGCAACGGGGACATATTTGAGGCCCCGGATGCTTTGGAGATGATAATGAATACCGGGTGTGACGCGGTGATGATCGGTCGCGGGGCCCTGGGGAACCCCTTCCTGTTTGCTGCCACCGCATCGCTGTTGAACGGAGAAGCGATTCCCCCTGCACCCACTGTGCAGCAGCGCATGCAAACTGCCCTGCAGCATTTCGACCTGATGGACAGCCTCAAGGGTATCAACCGGACGATAGCCGAGATGCGCAAGCACCTGGCCTGGTACATAAAGGGAATACCCGGTGCCGCTCAGGCTCGCAACCGTATAAACCAGGCCACCACCCGAGAAGAGATATCCTCCATCCTGCAGAGCCTGGCCGAGGGCAGGTAACCGCACTCTTTCATGAATCATGGGGATTGTCCCCGTGATTCACTCTGGTGTCCCCCCAAAAATCGCCCCCCTTGATTTCAACTTTTTCCAGTGGTAAGATATTTTTGACCTGAAAATGTGAACAATACTGTGTACAGAGGTGAGGTATGGACTTTTTCAGGATACAAGACAAGATGATCAGCCGGGAAAAGCTGATGGTGGCGGTAACCCGGATTTTGGAACTGAGGGCCCGGGGATTGTCCCAGCAGGAGGTGGCCGATCGCCTGGGAGTGGATCGCACCTTCATATCCCGTCTGGAGACCATGGGTGAACTGCGCAAAGGGCGGTCCATCGCGGTAATCGGCTTTCCCATACTAAACAAGGCGGAGATACAGGATCTGGCCGAGAGTGAAGGGGTGGACTTTGTTCTCCTGTTTACCGAGGAGGAACGCAACCACTGGGTATCTGAAAAGACCGGAGCTGAACTGCTGAATGAGATGATGGACCTGGTGGCACAGGTAAGATCGTATGATGTTGTAATACTACTGGCTTCAGATTACCGGCTCAAGCTCTTGAAAGGCCTCTTGGATAACGAGGTCCTTACCATGGAACTTGGTGAATCGCCCCTGAAAGAAGACAAGCGGGTAGATCCCCAGGAATTACAACGGGTACTCCGGGCCGTCAAGGGGGCGCGCAAACTGAACAAGCCACGAGACGATAGGAGGAATTAGGTTTGAAACATGTAGTCAGTGTAAGTCTGGGCTCATCAAAGCGAAATCATGCGGTGGAAACAGAGTTTCTGGGTGAAAAGTTCAAGATCGAACGCATCGGTACTGATGGTGATTGGGACAAGGCCATCAAGATGATTCGCGACCTGGATGGCAAGGTGGATGCATTTGGCATGGGGGGGATCAGTCTCTATATTTATGTAGGAAGCCGCAGGTACATTTTGAAGGATGCCAAAAAATTGCTGGTTGAGGCGAAAAAGACTCCTATTGTCGATGGTGGCGGCCTGAAGAACATCCTGGAGAAACAGAGCATCGAGCGGGTGGCGAAAGAAGGTATTGTAGATTTCAAGGGTCGTCATGTTCTCATGGTCTGCGGGGTTGACCGGCTGGGCATGGCTCAGGTACTTAACGAATTGAGCGACCATATTGTCTTCGGGGACCTGATTTATGGCCTGGGGCTGCCGATAAGGATTCGTTCCCTGAAAGCTCTGGAAAGGATCGCCGGGATGATTGCGCCGATAGTGGTGAATCTGCCGTTTGATTCCCTGTATCCCACCGGCAGCAAACAGGAAGTCATAATTCCCAAGCATNNGCTACCTGCCGGACCATCTGGAAGGCAAAATAATCATCACCAATACCACCACTCAGGAGGATGTCAAGCTTCTGCAGAAGCGGGGAGTTAAGCTTCTGGTCACTACTACCCCGGAAATGGAAGGCCGGTCATTCGGCACCAACGTGATGGAAGCCCTTCTGGTAAGTATAATCGGCAAACCGGTGGACCTGATAACTGAACAAGATTATCGCAGTCTGCTCCGGGAACTCGACTTTCGCCCGGGAGTAATGTACCTTAACAATTAATATTTATCAGGGTCACAGCCGGCTGGCAGATCAAAAAGACCACCACCTTCGAGGTTGGAAAGGTTAACGATGAGGCAAATCGGCTTATTGACCGTAAAATATAAGACAC
>DCTH01000132.1:0-9432 GCA_002329495.1 Syntrophothermus sp. UBA1445
CAGAAATCCCTTGTCAATCAGGGCCAGCAGAACCTGCTGGGAAAACACCACCCCCATAGTCGATTCCAGGTTTGATTTCATATTGTCACTGTTGACCACCAGACCCTCCATCACCCGGATAAACCGGTCCAGGATATAGTCAAGCAGGATTGAACTGTCCGGGAGGATCACCCGCTCGGCGGAGGAATGGGTCAGGTCGCGTTCATGCCACAAGGCGACGTTTTCCAGGCCTACCATAGCATTGCCGCGGATTACCCGGGACAGCCCAGTTACCCGCTCACTCATCATCGGATTGCGCTTGTGAGGCATGGCTGAGGAACCTTTTTGTCCTGAGTGGAAAGGTTCTTCCACCTCTCTGATCTCGGTCCGCTGCAGGTTCCTGATCTCCGTAGCCATCTTCTCCAGTGAACTGGCCACCAGTGCCAGTGTTGTCAGGTATTCAGCATGACGGTCACGTTGAATTATCTGGGTGGATATCTGACAGGGCTTTAACCCCAGCTGCTCACAGACATATTGCTCCACCGCCGGCTCGACGTTAGAAAGGTTCCCTACCGCCCCGGAGATCTGCCCGCAGGAGACTACCTCCCGGGCCCGGTTTATGCGCTCGATATGGCGCTCCACCTCGGTGTACCACACCGCCATCTTCAAGCCAAAAGTTATCGGCTCGGCATGAACTCCATGGGTACGGCCCATCATCAGGGTATACTTGTGTTCTCGGGCCCGGACCCCCAATACCTCTTTCAATCGGTACAAACGCTTCAGCAGCTGATCACAGGAGGCACGCAGCTGCAGTGCCAGGCCAGTATCCAGTATATCTGATGAGGTAAGTCCCATATGGATGTACCTGGAATCCTCCCCCACGTGTTCTGCAACATTGGTTAGAAAAGCGATAACATCGTGCCTTACCTCCGCTTCGATCTCCTTAACCCGGACCAGTTCAAAGTCTGCCTTCCTTTTTATATTATCCAGAGCCGCGAATGGTATAGCCCCCAGTCTGGCCCAACCCTCACAGGCCAAGACCTCAATCTTTAGCCAGTTGCTGAGCTTGGTCTGTTCTGACCAGATTCCGCCCATCTCCGGTAAGGTATATCGCTCAATCACTTCTTATTACCGCCCTTCTGCAGTATATAGCCTTCTATACCCAGATCAACGAGGCGCATTCCCTTGTTGCGCACCTCATCGGCCAGCTTGGCCCGGTATTCTTTGATCTTCCTGCTCAATTCAGGGTTCCCCAGAGCCAGGATACTGATCGCCAGGAGACCGGCGTTGGCGGCACCATTGATAGCCACCGTTGCCACCGGAATCCCCTTGGGCATCTGTACGGTTGAATAGAGAGCATCTACCCCCCCCATAGCTGTCGACATGATCGGCACCCCGATCACCGGAATAGTGGTGTTGGCAGCGATTACTCCTGCCAGGTGGGCCGCTCCCCCTGCACCGGCAATTATCACCTTGAGACCCTTTTTCTCAGCCTCCAGAGCAAAGTCCACGGTCTCTTTGGGTAAACGATGGGCTGACAGGATAGCCACTTCATACTCCACCGAGAAATGCTTCAGAATGTGTGCCGCATCCTTCATAACCGCCAGATCAGAATCGCTCCCCATAAGAATTGCAACCTCAGCCACAATACCACTCCTAGTAAATTAATTAACCCGGGCTGGCAGGTTCGCTTGGTCTCGCGAAACCTCCCCGCCCGGGCTTTTTCCCCACCGGTGTAGCGCTTCATTGCGCGCCTGCGCCACTCGGACCAGTCTGCTTAACGCACGGAACCCTAGGCACACTTTCGCCTATTCTGTTTCTGACCTGATAGTAGCAAAGAGGGTTGACCCTGTCAACAACGGTTACATCTGAATTAACCAGCAGATTACAATATACTCTGCAAGTTATTCTTGCTTCCAAGAACCCATCGTCATCCGGCTTCCCTCATACCTGGTCCTGACGCTTTGGATCCCGATTTTCCGCTTATGATGAGTGCTCTCCCCCTACCCGTGCCAGTATGGTAGTGTAATCAGCCAGATTATTGGTATACTAGGAGAGATATGCTGCTAAAACTTTGCCATCCACCATCGGCAGATCAATAACGAGGAGATAACCTTGCAGATTACCAACAACGGCTGGAACCAAAACATCATCCTCTTTCTGGCCAGTCAGACCATATCACTCTTTGGGTCATATCTGGTTCAGTATGCCATCATGTGGCATATAACTTTAAACACCAAGTCGGGAATTATGATGACCCTGGCGATAATCTGTGGTTTCCTGCCCACCTTTTTTATTTCTCCGTTCGGCGGGGTATGGGCTGACCGGTTTAATCGCAAAAACCTTATCATCCTGTCAGATTCCTTTATCGCCATCGCCACGCTTATTCTGGCCATACTCTTTCTTATGGGATACGATGCGCTTTGGCTGCTTTTCGTAGTTATGGCCATTCGCGCTTTCGGGGCTGGAATTCAGCAACCGGCCATCGGGGCTTTCCTTCCTCAGATGGTAACGGGGGATATGCTGACCAAGGTTAACGCCACCATGACCAGTATCCAGTCAATGGTATCGCTGGTGTCTCCGATGGCCAGCGGCGCTCTCCTGACCATGGCCACCATTGAAGCCATATTCTTCATAGATGTTGTTACTGCAGCCATCGCGGTTGCGATACTGCTGCTGTTTCTTAACGTTCCGGTTCACGCTAAAGCCTTGAGCAAGCAGGCATCGGGCTATTTCGCTGATATGCGCCAGGGGGTTGCTTACATCCAGAGTCACAGGTATATCAGGAACTTCTTTATTTTCTGCGCGGTGTTCTTTATACTGGTCGCACCAGCGGCCTTTCTTACCCCTTTACAGGTCGCTCGCAGTTTTGGTAGTGATGTTTGGCGTCTGACTGCCATTGAAATCGCCTTTTCAGTCGGTATGTTATTAGGGGGCATCGTCATGGCCATCTGGGGTGGGTTTAGGAATAAGATCCACACTATGACTCTGTCCAGCCTGGCTTTCGGAGTCTNNAGTCTGTACCTTTGCTGTGGGAGTTGTGCCCAACTTCTGGATCTACCTGTTTATTATGGGCGTAACCGGGATTAATATGCCGCTATTCAACACTCCAGCCACGGTTTTATTGCAGGAAAAGGTGGACGAGGATTTTCTGGGGAGGGTATTTGGGGTTATGGGTATGATATCGAGCATTATGATGCCCCTGGGAATGCTGATCTTTGGGCCACTGGCCGACATCGTCAAAATCGAATGGCTGCTTATTGGGACCGGGGTACTGTTATTTATCCAGGGATTCTTCCTGGTTGGCAACAAACCACTGGTTGAGGCCGGAAGGCAGATCCCCGAACCTGAGCTGTAAATTCTTACTGCCGCCCTGATTTATAACCTGCCAGCGGGAAGCCAGGTACCTGTTTGATCAGTCATACCAGCGTAAGGCTTTGCCAAAGCAGTAACAACCGACCGATAACATAGATCTACCTTTTTGAGTTGGGTCAAGTAGTTAAGTTACTTAAGTTTGTCCAACCGGTCTTTTAACTGTCTGATGCTCTCGTTTAACTGGCGAAGATCTTCAACCATCACTGAGGTTTGTGACCGGTTCAGTTTCTCCTCCAGTTCCTCCTGTAAAGAGGAGAGACGCTTGGAAAGCAAATGCGCGGCTGCTTTGGCCATTTGATCCAATGGTATTCCCCCCTGTGGTTTTTTTGAATTATCTCCGTTCGGTAAACATTTAAGCCAGTTTGGTCAAGCCCTTTACATATTTACTGCAGATCGATAGGTTTTAGTACTGCCCGCACCAAATACCAGGACCTGCCCACACTCAATAACTGCTGGCTCTGCAATAGCGGGACACCGGAAAAAATCCTCTTTCTCAGATGCCCTGCTTCCCAGACCACAGGGATGGGCCGGTTCGAGGAGTAAAAACCATTTGGGGGTGATGCGGATGTTGGCTCGGAATTAATGACAGACATCTGTAAAAAGCTGGATCAATAAGGGAGGTTACTTTAATGGCAGATAAGTATATTAGAAACGTTGATATGGCATCGGTTTTTCCTCTGGCCGACCAGGTAAGCTACCAGCCGGGGCAGATTGTCAGCAAAACGCTGGCGCAGAACAGAGCTTTGAGTCTTACGTTGTTCGCATTCGACAAGGGGGAAGAAATCAGTACCCACGAATCCTCTGGTGACGCTATGGTGATTGCATTGGACGGCATCGGGGAGATAACGATTGCTGGTGAGAAATTCACGCTCCATGCGGGGGAATGCATTGTCATGCCCGCAAAAAAGCCTCACGCGGTAATGGCCATTGAGCAATTCAAAATGTTTCTGGTAGTAGTATTTCCTTAAGCAAGTCATTGGCGTCATGAGCCAGCCTGACTTCATCTGACGCCTGATATTTGGGGGCAGGTCTAAGTAGAGACACTGATGTGAACATTCTTAGCAGTCAAAGTAAAACCCCGGTAAGGACAACTTTTTCTTATGTAAGATTTTAAGACCTGCCCGCCAAATAAATAAGGGCACAAAAAGGGGCTTCTCATTCCTAATAAAAGATAAGGAATAAAAAACCCCTTAAGCTCGTCTGGATACCGGTACCTTCTACTCTCCTACTCCCACTCTATAGTTCCCGGAGGTTTGGAGGTTATGTCATAGACCACCCGGTTTATCCCCTGTACCTCATTCACTATGCGCCTGGACATGTGATCCAGGAGTTCATAGGGGAGTCTCGCCCAATCGGCGGTCATGGCATCATCGCTGGTTACAGCACGGATAATTATGGGATAGGCGTAGGTTCTCTCATCTCCCATAACTCCAACACTGCGCATGGAAGGCAGAACCGCAAAATACTGCCATACCTCCCGGTCGAGTCCGGCGTCTCGTATATCTCCGGTTACGATGGCATCGGCTTCCTTCAGGACCGCCAGTTTCTCGCGGGTTATTTCCCCCAGAATCCGAACAGCCAGGCCGGGACCTGGAAATGGCTGACGCCATACGATCTCCGCCGGCAATCCCAGTTCCTCCCCGATCTTTCTGACCTCATCCTTGAACAGAAGCCTCAAGGGTTCGACCAGTTCAAATTTCATATCTTCGGGCAGGCCGCCCACGTTATGATGACTCTTAATGACCGCGGCGGTTTTGGTGCCACTCTCAATAACATCAGGATACAGCGTACCCTGGACCAGAAACGGTATATCTCCGAGCTTCCGAGCCTCATCTTCAAACACCCGGATGAACTCGGTTCCAATTATTTTTCGCTTTTGCTCCGGATCTTCCACCCCTGCAAGTTTGGTGAGAAACCGGTCACTGGCATCAACATGCACCAGATTCATCTTCTTATGATTACCAAAGGNNAAGGTGGCTATCACCTGTTCTGCCTCGCCTTTGCGCAACAGTCCGTGGTCCACAAAAATACAGGTCAGCTTATCTCCTACCGCCTGGTGTACGAGAGCAGCAGCAACAGAGGAATCCGCCCCGCCGCTTAAGCCACAAATCACCGGTTGGTCACCGACCTGTTCCTGGATCTGCTTGAGCGTCTGTTTGATAAAATGGCTGATGGTCCAATCCCCACGGCACTCGCAGACCTTGAACAGGAAGTTTTTCAGGATGTCATTGCCGAAAGGGGTATGCCTAACCTCGGGATGAAACTGCACCCCGTATAGATTGCGCTTCGGATCGGCCATGCTGGCAATCGGGCAGTTTTGAGTCTTAGCGGTGACCTCAAAGCCCGAAGGAACCTCAGAAATGGAGATGCCGTGGCTCATCCAAACCTGCATCTCACCGGGAAGACCATCATATAGAATGGAAGAACCCTCGGTAACAAGCGTACATTTTCCGTACTCCCTCAATTCCGCATTTGCTACTCTGCCGCCCAGTTCCTGAGCCAGGAGCTGCATACCGTAACAAATTCCCAGGACAGGTATTCCTGATGTAAAAATCCGGGGGTCGCAATGTGGGGCCTCAGGGAGGTATACGCTGGCGGGCCCCCCTGACAAGATAATACCCTTGGGCCGTTTTGCCAGTATTTCCTCGTAGGGGATATCATAGGGATGCATCTCACTATAGACTGAGAGTTCCCTCACCCTTCTGGCGATAAGCTGGTTGTACTGCCCTCCAAAGTCCAAAACGATTACCAGTTCTGTTTCCATAAATCCACCCCTACTCAGAATATACTCTATCTGGAGTTCACCTATTGTGGTCCCCTGATTCAATGTTCAGCATCAAGGATACAAACCATCGGCAGGTTTCGGTACTGCTCAGCGTAGTCCAGTCCGTAACCAACTAAAAAGTAATCCGGAATAGTAAACCCGTTATAATCGGAAACCACTGGCACCTTACGCCGGTCAGGTTTGTCCAGAAATGTGCATATTTTCAAGGTCCGAGGGTTTCGACGCTGAAGAATCTCATGAATAAACTTGAGGGTAGTTCCGGAGTCGATAATATCCTCGACAATCAAGACGTTCTTTCCCTCGATAGGCTGCTCCAGATCCTTCATAATACGTACTTCACCCGAGGACTCAGTAGATAAACCATAACTCGACAAGTCCATAAAATCAACCTTAACTGGTATGTCCAGGTGACGTATGAGATCGGCCAAAAACACAAAGGCTCCCTTTAGTATGCCTACCACCAGAAGCTCTTCACCGGCGAAATCTTGGCTTATCTGGGAACCCAGTTCTTTGACCCGATCCTTAATCTGCTTCTCGGTTAGGAGTACTTTCATGTCTTTCAAATGCCCATATTCCCCCTCTCAAGATGGATTATAGCAATCACCGTCTGAGGGTGTCAAAGTGATTCAGGAGGAAAATGGGACGAGGCAAGTCGGGGACGGNNGAACCGTCCCCGACTTGCCTCCCACGATAGCCGTTATTTTACGTTCGGCTTGTCAATCGTTATCTTCTCGTTGAAATCCTTAAAGGATACCGTCATATTAAGAAACGTATTGGCATTGTTCTTGCTGGTGGCTGAAAGCGTCGCCTTGCGGACCAGTTTTTCTTTTACGTCAATATAGATATTGTAGTCGAATGACCGCCAGAGAATCTCCATCAGCTCATTTTCGACACTGGGTTTGCAATTTATTATGAGGCATTTTCTGCCATCGACGTTTTCCCACCCGGACTCCTTGATCTCACCTATATTCTTGAAGTTGAAATTGGAGAGCGGGTCCAACTCGGAGATCAAGACCTTGGTGGAATCGGTCTGGGCATCCTTAATAACCAGCCAGCGTTCAGAGAACGAATCCCAGTTATAAATGGCCTGATCAAAATGGTAGATGTCAACAGGTGTTTTTACCATCTCCCCTTTGATGTGAATGTTGCCCANNTGAAACTTTTCGCCGCTGCTGTCCTGTCAAGGGCCTCCGTTAACAATTCCTGGGGATTAATCTTGCTCTGCTGGTAAATATTAAATAACCAGTAGGAGATGCCCCCTAACACCGCCACGGCAACCAGCGCCGCTATTAACCACCACCTTTTCATCGGTCACGCCCTCTTCTTTTTTGCTATATTCTATTATGAGAGAAATGGGTTTATGACCCCGCTTGAATCCCTTGTCGATCCGTTGAATTTCGGAAAGCTATTCCTTTACGCAGAATTCATATTTTGCTATAATTTTTCCGTATTTATACTCCCTGAGGAGTTTTTAATTTGGAGGATGAGGAAATGTTTAAGTCATTCGAGCAGGCCCGGGAGTACTGTGTCAACCATGGTATCCAGATGATCGATTTCAAGATGATCGACCTCCTGGGAAGGTGGCGCCACCTGACCATACCAGTAGGCCGGTTTACGGAAAAGATATTTAAGGACGGAATCGGGTTTGACGGTTCCAATTATGGATTCGCCCCGGTTGAGAAGAGCGACATGGTTTTCATCCCCGACCTCTCCACCGCTATTCTGGATCCCTTCACCGGAGTCCCCACCCTGTCCATGATCGGTGATGTCTATGTGATTGACACCCCGCTACGCCGCTTTGACCAGGATCCCCGTACTGTAGCCAATAAAGCTGAGGAATACATGAAATCGACCGGTATTGCTGATGAAATGCGGACCGGCCCCGAATTCGAGTTTTATGTATTTGACCATATCAACTACCAGGTTAAGCCTCAAGTTTCCGGGTTTGAGATCGACGTGACCCAGGCCGAGTGGAACAGCGGTGAGGGCTACCCTAACCTGGGCTACAAGATACCGGCCAAAGGTGGTTACCACATTACCCCGCCCATGGACGTTCTCTACGACCTTCGCAGCCGGATGTGCATGTTGCTGGAAGAAAGGAATGTACCTGTCAAGTACCACCACCACGAAGTGGGAGGTCCCGGACAGCTGGAAATTGAGGTCGAATTCGGTGGCATGAGAGAAATGGCCGATAAGACCATGCTGGTTAAATACGTTGTCAAAAATGCCGCCTTTGCCGAAGGGAAAACCGCTACCTTTATGCCCAAGCCACTGTTGGCCGAAGCCGGGAGTGGGATGCATGTTCATATGCACCTTTTCAAGGATGGCCAGCCTCTATTCTATGATGCCAATGGCTACTCGGGACTCAGTCAACTGGCTCTGTACTTTATTGGTGGTATTCTGCATCATTCCCCGGCTCTATGCGGCTTTACTGATCCCAGCACCAACTCATATAAACGGCTGGTTCCCGGGTACGAAGCCCCGGTCAGCATATGTTTTGCGACCGCGAACCGCAGTGCGGTAATACGCATTCCTGCTTATGCCACATCGCCGGACGACAAGAGGTTTGAGTTCCGTAGTGCCGACGCCACCTGTAACCCCTATTATGCTTTCGCTGCGATTCTGATGGCAGGTCTGGACGGGATAGAGCAGAAAATTGACCCGGTCGCGGCCGGGTTTGGTCCGTATGATGTAAATCTTTATAATCTGTCCAAGGAAGAGCAGGCCAAAATCAAGTCTATGCCTACATCCCTGGATGAGGCACTTGATGCCCTGGAAAAGGATAACGAGTTCCTGCGAAAAGGCGGGGTATTTTCGCAGCGCCTGATAGAGATCTGGATTGAGAAGAAGAGGCAGGAAGCCAAGCAACTGAAGCTTACCCCGCATCCCCTGGAGTTCAGTCTCTATTACGACCTGTAGGCATGAAACTGCATCACGGGGACTGTCCCCGTGATGCAATCCCCATGATCACAGAAAAAAGCCGGGGCAACTTTTGCTCCCCGGCTTTTTTTAATTACGTGTTGGGCTGGCTTACATGGGGGGCATTCCGCCCATGCCACCGGGCATTCCCGGCTCTTCCTTAGGAACTTCGGTTACCAGGGTCTCGGTAGTCAGCAGCATGGCTGCAATACTGGCCGCGTTCTGCAGAGCGGAACGGGTGACCTTAACCGGGTCAGTGATTCCGGCTTCAATCATGTCTTCGTACTTATCGGTTAGAACATTATAGCCCAGTGCCGGGGTATTGGCGGCTTTCACCTTTTCAACCACTACCGAGCCTTCTTTACCCGCGTTGT
>DCTH01000132.1:9461-18073 GCA_002329495.1 Syntrophothermus sp. UBA1445
GCCGCCAGGGCATCCTCAATGCGGTGCTTCTTCTCTTTCAATTCAGTCTCCGTGGCAGCACCGACCTGAATTACGGCTACCCCACCGGACAGCTTGGCCAGTCTCTCCTGCAGCTTTTCTTTGTCATACTCAGAGGTGGTTTCTTCAAGCTGCTTCTTAATCGAATTGATACGGTCCTTAATATCTTTGTCGGAACCGGCACCATCCACGATGATGGTTTCTTCTTTCTTGACCGTGACCTGACGGGCCCGGCCCAGCATATCCAGAGTTACATTCTCGAGCTTTACTCCCAGGTCATCGGAGATCATTTCACCATCGGTAAGTATAGCAATATCTTGCAGCATGGCTTTTCTGCGTTCCCCAAAGGCCGGCGCCTTAACCGCTACGCAGTTGAAGGTGCCTCTCAGTTTGTTGACTACCAGGGTGGGCAGGGCTTCACCTTCAACCTCTTCAGCAATTATTACCAGAGGCTTGCCGGATTGAACGACTTTCTCCAGGAGGGGCAGGATTTCGCCAATGGCGGCGATCTTCTTATCGGTTATCAGGATGTAGGGATCATTCAATACTGCTTCCATCTTATCGCCATCGGTAACCATATACGGTGAAATGTAGCCACGGTCAAAGTTCATGCCTTCCACGACTTCCAGGCTGNNAGCTGGTTCCCACGGATTGGCTTTCCTCAACCGTGATAACACCATCCCGTCCCACTTTCTCCATGGCATCAGAGATCAACTCTCCGATTTCCGGATCGGACGCTGAAATTGCCGCCACCTGGGCGATTGCTTTCTTGGTTTCTACCGGTTTCGAGATGCTCTTCAACTCTTCAATGGCAGCTGCGACCGCTTTCTCAATCCCTTTCTTCATAATCATGGGATTGGCACCCGCCGCTACGTTCTTTAGTCCTTCCTTGATCATAGCCTGGGCCAAAACCGTAGCAGTGGTGGTACCGTCACCGGCTATGTCATTGGTCTTGGTTGCCACTTCTTTAACCAGTTGGCACCCCAGGTTCTCAAACGGATCTTCCAAATCTATATCCCTGGCAATGGTTACACCGTCATTGGTAATGNNGCAATAGTAACACCGTCATTGGTAATGGTGGGTGAACCAAATTTACGTTCCAGAACTACGTTTCTCCCCTTGGGTCCCAATGTGACCTTAACCGCATCGGCTAGAGCATCAACGCCCTTTTCCAGTGAACGCCGGGCTTCTTCCCCAAACTTCAATTGCTTGGCTAACATTTATCGTGACCTCCTCTTGTTTATCATAATATTGAAATTACGCTAGGGTTGCCAGTATGTCCCGTTCCGAGAAGATTAAGTACTCTTCGCCATCAATCTTGATCTCTGTTCCCGCATACTTGGAGAAGATGATGCGGTCGCCGACTTTTACTTCCATGGGCACTTTCTGACCGTTATCCAGCAATCTTCCCGTACCTACCGCCATAACCTCCCCTTCCTGAGGTTTCTCTTTGGCAGTATCCGGCAGCACCAGGCCGCTCTTGGTCTTTTCTTCCGCCTTCAGAACCTTTACTACTACTCTGTCACCTAATGGTTTGACGTTCACCTATATACCCCCTTCAAGCTTTGCTTTTATTGTTAGCACTCGTCAGTTGCGAGTGCTAATTTTCATTTATAATAATAGGCAAGAGCATAATAGAATCGCAAATCTGACAGTCCGGCATTGGGGTTAATTATTCCCAATTAATATTCTGTACCTTGCAATTTCTTTCTATACCTTCTCTTGCCTCATTATTTCAACTTTGACCGCATTCGCCAGTTTGTCCAAGCAGGATTTCGAGTCCGTGTCCCAACGAATCCTTAATCGCTTCCAATGATTCCCGCACCCCTTTCGGACTGCCGGGGAGATTAATAATCAGGCTTTTACGGCGTATCCCCGAAATCGCCCGTGAGAGCATGGCCCGGGGGGTCTTTTGTAGGCCATAGAAAAGCATGGCGTTGCTAATCCCCGGCACGACTTTGTTGATCACCGACCAGGTCGCTTCCGGGGTTACATCCCGCTCAGCGAAACCAGTCCCCCCGGAGGTCAGCACCAGGTTCAACTTGAGCACGTCGCACATGTAGATAAGCTGCTCCTGGATCAGGCTGCGATCATCGGGGACGATATGATAGTATTCCACTGTACCCAGGTCAGAGAGGACCTCCTTAATCACTGCTCCGCACAAATCCTCCCTTTCCCCCTGGGAACCCTTGTCACTTACTATAAGTACACCAATGCTAAACACTACTTCCTCCTCCAATCCACGTATTCACACTCTTCTCTAATCATTGGCTACCGTTATCGGGTCACCTACCCTGACCATCCCGCCTTTCAAAACCCGGGCGAAGATGCCCTCACGGGGCATTACACAATCCCCTACCTGCTGGCGGATGGCACATCCCTGGTGACATTCCTTGCCGATCTGGGTAACCTCAAGTTCTACATCCGTTCCTACCACCAGGCGCGTACCTACCGGCAGTGACCAGACATCAAGGCCCTCAACCGTAAGATTCTCGGCAAAATCACCAAAGCTTATCTCAATTCCCCGGTTCCGCATCTTCTCGACACTGGTCAGAGAGAGCAGACTCACCTGACGGTGCCAGGGACCCGCATGAGCATCACCTTCCAGGCCGTGTTCTGCAACCAACATGGCCTGACCGACATCGCTTTTCTTCTCTCCTTTTTCCTCACTGGTACAAACCGCCAGAATCCGGCCCTCCATTTACAGATCCCTCCTCTTTTGATGTCCGCTCTTGCCTCCCGACTTCTCCAACAGGGCCATACCTTCAATCCTCATCCACCGGTCAACCGCTTTACACATGTCATAAACCGTCAGGGCCGCCACGGAGACTGCGGTCAACGCTTCCATCTCCACCCCCGTCTTGCCAGTGGTTTTGACCCGTGACTCAATCTCCAGACAGTTCTGCTCGTTATTAATACTGAAGCTGATATCAACTGAGGTCAGGAAAAGCGGGTGACACATGGGAATCAGACTGGATGTCTGCTTGGCCGCCATGATGCCCGCTACCTGAGCTACCGCCAGCACATCACCCTTCTTTATACCGCCTTCCTCAATGAGTTTCAGGGTTGACGGCTGCATATATACCCGGGCTTCGGCGCGAGCCTCGCGTTCGGTGTCCGGTTTTCCCGTCACGTCAACCATTCTGGCCCNNGATTGATATGAGTCAACTCCAATCCTATTATCCCCCAATCTGGTACATCTTGCGGTTCCTGGCCCCCCAGGCTTTATCACCCATGGCATGCCTCTCCGGTTTGGCGAGTATGGTTTCCATGAAAATCTGTTTAAGGGACTCTTCCGGCTCCTTACCCCGCAGGGCTTCTTTAAGGTCCCGTTCCTTGCCATCATACAAACAGGCCCGAAGCTTGCCATCAGCAGTAAGGCGCAGACGGTTGCACTCCCCGCAGAAGTGGTTGCTCATCGGCGAGATGAAACCCACCGATCCCTGACCACCCTCCATTTCGAAGTACTTGGCCGGGCCGTTACCCCGGCTGATCCTTCCCGGTTTTAAGGAGAAGTGTCTGCCAATGGTCTCATAGACTTTTGAATTCTTTATAATGCGATCCTGGTTCCAGTATTTGACCTCCCCCACCGGCATAAATTCGATGAACCGGATATGAAGGGGCAGGTTGTACGCTAACCGGCAGAAATCAAGGATCTCATCGTCGTTGAAACCCTTTATCAGTACCGTGTTAACCTTTACCGGATGCAGTCCCTCTGCCAGGGCCGTCTCCATCGCCTTGATCACCACCGATACATCTCCACCCCGGGTGATGTATTGATAACGGTCATTTTTCAGGGTATCCAGGCTTAAGTTTACCCGGTTCAGGCCCGCCGCCTTGAGCTCTGCAGCCAGTGCAGGAAACAAAATCCCGTTGGTGGTGATGGCCAGGTCATCTATAGCCTCAAGCCGGGAGATGGAATGAACCAGGTCCGGCAGGTTGCGGCGTATTAGGGGCTCACCCCCGGTAAGCCTTATTTTCCTGATTCCCAGCTCAGTGCTGACCCGAACCAGGGTTTCTATCTCTTCGAAACTCAGAATTTCCCGGTGCTCCTTCAGGGAAACGCCCTCCACAGGCATGCAATAGCGACAACGCAGGTTACAGCGGTCGGTTATGGAAATACGCATGTAATTGATGTCTCTGCCTAACCGGTCAAGCATGTTGTACCCTCCATTCACAGCTTGGTGCTGATTTGTTGGTTTTAACTGTCGCTCCTCCACATGACCTGACCTGACAGGTCGAGGTTGTAACCCCCAAAGCCAAGGGTCTCGGCAACAAACTCGGGATCAGCCATCGCCTGCCGCAAGGCCTCCAGGGTGTCCTCGTCAAGCAGGTCCCTCAGGATACATATGTCATACCTCTCAGAGGCAACGGGTACAAACTCCAGTCCCAGGGCCTGACAGCTGGCGTATATCCCCAGGCTGACATCGGCGGTGTCATTGCTAACCGCCGCAGCTACCGCCAGGTGGGAGAATTCCTCCCGTTCATAGCCATTTATCTGGCCGGGATCAATCCCCTTGGTCTTGAGGAGATAATCCAGGAGGATGCGGGTTCCCGCACCCTTCTGCCGGTTAACAAACCGTATCTCCGGTCGGGCCAGGTCCGCAAGGCCTCTGATGCCCAGGGGATTCCCCGGTTTAACCATCAGTCCCTGTTCCCTGGTCACCAGGTTGACCAGTAACAGGTTTTCACCCTTAAGATAGCGCTCCAGGTAACTTATATTGTATTCCCCGGTGGCAGTGTCCAGGAGATGGATCCCCGCCAGGTGGGTCTCTTTTCTTTTCAAGGCCATAATGCCGCCCATGCTGCCTACATTAGTGGAGGCCAGGCGCAGGTGGTGTTTCTTCCACAGGATGTTGCCCAGGTAATCCAGGGCCAGATCATGGCTGCCAATCGCCAGGATTGTCCGGTCCACCACCTCCAGGGAGCGGTTCAGGCTGATATTGACCCGGTCACCTGCCTGAAGACCTTCCAGACCTCGTGGTATCACCAGGACTCCATCGGATTTGACCAGACTGGAGGTAGCTCCGGCCCCCCGGTTGCGGGGAAAAGCCAGGTACTCGGTACCTACCCGGGCCAGGTTGACATGAACAAATTCGTCAACCCCCATACTGGAGGCCAGCTTGCGGGCCAATCGGGCCGGGAGAACTGTTGGCTGGGGCGGCTTCAGCCCCTGCAGGGCATAAATCAAAGGTTGTCCGATTAATTCAAAGACCAGTGCTGCCGATACCGGATAGCCCGGTACCCCCAGTACTGGTTTCTGATCCAGCATCCCCACAATAGCCGGTTTTCCAGGCCTGGTGGCCAGGCCGTGCAGGATCAGCTCGCCCATTTCACCGATAACCTCGGCGGTGTAGTCCTCCCGTCCCGCCGATGATCCGGAACAAACAACCACCATATCGGCCTGCCGGGCAGCCTGCCTGATGGCATCCCGCAGAACCTCCCGGTCGTCACGGGCGATCGGCTGGCGAAGAGGCAAGGCACCCCACCGCTCACACAGACCGGCCAGCATGCGGCTGTTGGATTCGGTTACCTCCCCCGCCTGCATGGTCTCCTGACCCGGTTCTACTATCTCGGTACCGGTTGGTATGATCGCTATCCGCGGTTTCCTTATCACCTTTATGGCAGCGACCCCGGCGGTCAGGAGGGATCCGATCTCGAACGGTCCCACCGGAAAGAAGGCCGGGATAATCATTTGGGAGGCGATCAGATCCTCCCCCACGGAACGCACGTGCTGCCAGGGTACCGCCGGAACGATAATCTCCGCCGTGTCCTCATCCTTGTAATTGACATCCTCAATCATGATGACCGCATCGAATTCCCCCGGCACCGGATCCCCGGTATCGACCTCCATAAAATGCTGCTCGCGCTTAAGCAGGACCGGTGAGGTTTCACTGGCCCCCCGGGTATCACGTGCCCGGACCGCAATCCCATCCATGGCCGAGGCCGGGTAATGGGGTGAGGACTTACGTGCTCTGACCGGTTCCGCAGTAATCCGGCCCAGAGCCTGCTGCACCTCGATCTCTTCTTCCTGAATCCTCAGAGCGTCTCCCGCCTGCAAGCGATTCATTACCAGGGTAAGGGCCTGGTCCAGGGGCATGTTTTCAATGTAAACCGAACGAGCCATTAAATAACCTCCGCTTTTACAAGGATAGGCGTCTGTAATGAATCCCGATTTAAAACCAGGATTAGTAAATCCAAGTTGGTTTAAATGTTTAAAGTCCTTTTATTTTTAAGCTGCGTTTCTCACCAGGCCATCGACTGCTTGATTCTGAAGCTTCTTTAATTGGTCTGCACGGTTCCAGGGGTTTTCACTGCTTATCCCGTCCAGTGTTTAAAACAGGTGTACGGTTACGGTTTCTCCTTTATAGAGGCCCTGTTTATGGCTGGGGATATGAATGAACCCGTGGGCCTCTGACATAACCCGGATCAGCCCGGATTTGCCGTGTACCGGGACAGCCTTTAATATATCGCCGCTGTTATCCAGCCTGACCCGGACAAAGTCGTCGCGTCCCGCCTGGGAAGCAACATTGTCAGTGAGAACCGCCGCACCTTTATCCCGGTCAGCTATCAGCGGTCCGACCAGGATCTGCAGCACCATCAAGGCCGAAACCGGATGCCCCGGCAACCCGATCACCAGTTGAGAGCCGATTTTAACCGCCAGGGTTGGCTTTCCCGGCTTAATGGATATACCATGAAACAGCAGTTGTGAGTCTGGAAAAGAAAGCAGGGCGGCCAAGCTCAGGTCACGGGCGCCTACCGAACTTCCCCCGGAAATAATCACGCAGTCATTCTCCGCCAGTGCAGTTTTAATTGCATCCTGCAGTCGGCTGAAATCGTCAACTATCACCCCGTAATAACGGACCTTGGCCCCCCAGCGTCCCAAAGCCGCCCCCAGCACGTAGGAATTAACATCCCGTACCTGTCCAATTTGCGGTTGGGCGTCGACCTCTACCACCTCATCACCGGTGGAAATGACACCGAAGCGTAGCGAAGAAAAAACTGGAATCTCCGTCATGCCCAGAGCCGCCAGGACTCCGATATCCTGGGGCCGTAAATGTCTTCCCCCGGGAAGGACCTCCTCCCCAATTCTACAGTCCTCGCCTTTCCTGATCACGTTCTCGCCGGCTGCTGTCGGTCTGGTTATTAAGACGGTATCCGGGCCCAGTTTCTCGGTATACTCCACCATTACCACCGTATCCGCACCCCTTGGCAACATACCGCCCGTTGGAATCCAGGCGCACTGTCCGGTGGTAAGTTCTATGTCCGGTTCGCAGCCCATCATCACCTCTCCCGCCAGGTCAAGGAAGGCGGGGATGGTCTCACTGGCACCAGCAACATCCGCTGCCAGAACGGCGTAGCCATCTACGGTGGAACGTTGAAAGGGTGGCAGTTCTTCCCGGGCTATTGCCCCCGCTGCGAGCGTCCGGCCCACGGCCTCTTTCAAACCAACCAACTCCATGGCAGGTTGGGGCCAGTTCTCTTTAAGGATGCGACTGGCCTCATCAAGCGATAACACATTAAAAAATTCTGCCACGTTCTGCCTCCGTTAACAGGGTAATGATTACTATGCTTCTTATACAATTACTTGAAACAGCCCAATTCGCAGGCCTTGATCTTGAGTTTAAGCTCATCACACAACGGCCCAATTACCCAGGGTGATACCTTCATCTCCTCAGCCACCTGGCGAGCCGCAGTACAGGTGATCCTCCCATCCTTTGCCACTTCTTTCAGTCGGGCCATTATCTTATCCCGGTTCTCCATCTCCTTATTCAATGCTTACACCTCCAAAAAAAGGCACCGCGAAAGGTGCCCTGCTTTTCTCCTTTCCTACAGGAGGCATGCCGGTTTCCCGGACACACCCTATCGCTCACCCAACCTTAGCCATTACCGTAGGTTCAGGTGAATCGGAGACTATGTTTTTTCTTAATATAAAGCCCTCTGAACTAATTGGTATTATACTATAATAAACCTGATTTCAACAGGGTTCCCCATCGCGGCCTGGGCCACCCCGCTTTTGGCTGCATTTTGAAGTTGAAATTGGATATTTATGTTACCCGGAATCGCAGGGGCACAACCTGCCCGGATATGGTAGTATTAAGGGGAAATAGTGAGGTGAGGGGAGGTGCCTGCTTTTGGGTTACATGGCCTGGCTCATTATTGGTGTGGTTTGCGGCATCATTGAAGTGGCTACCATGGGTTTCTGGTTCCTGTGGCTGGCCTTGTCAGCTCTGTTGCTAAGCCTGCTGACCTGGCTGAACGTCTTTACCACATTAACTGCTCAGGTTATTGTATTTGGAGTCATCACCATCTTCTTTGTCATTTTTACCCGGCCGCTGGTGGTCAGGATGTTCAAGACCAACGAAGTAAAGAGCAATGTTGATGCCTTGATAGGACTAACGGGGGTAGTGACCATGGAGATCGTTCCCCCCCACTCCGGTCAGGTTAAGCTCCAGGGAGAGATTTGGACCGCCCGGGCTGATCAGCAATTAAGTCAGGATTCTCTGGTTAAGGTAAGATCGGTGGAGGGTGTAACCCTGTATGTTGACCCCGTTTAGACAATAATATGGAGGTGTTAATTTATGGATTGGTTT
>DCTH01000230.1 GCA_002329495.1 Syntrophothermus sp. UBA1445
GGCAATAAATCCGGGGGTGTCTTTACACCAGACAATGCTCTTACCGAGTTTGCGCTCACCAAAGTCTGCCATGAACTGCATTACTTCGGGCAGGGTGTCCTTACCAGGAATAACTTCCAGGAGTTTCATGAAACGAACCGGGTTAAAGAAGTGCGTCCCCATCCAATACTGTCTGAATTCAAGCGGCATATCCTCGGCCATGGTGGTAACCGAAATGGTTGAGGTATTGGAACTTACGATGGTTTGCGGCTTAACATAAGGAGCAATCTTTTTAAGTAAGTCTTTCTTTATGGCGAGGTTTTCCGGTACAGCCTCTACGATCCAATCAACTTCGGACAGCCATGCCAGGTTGTCCTCCATATTACCGCAGGTAACAAGGTCGGCGTCGTCTTTGTTCATAAATTGACGAGTCTTGATAGCCAGGGCCTTATTGTTTTCGGCTATTCTGTTTCTGAAGGCCTTGCTTTCCGCCTTTACTCCCTTGGCCTGATCTGCTTCGGTATACTTGGGTACGATGTCCAGAAGGTAACTAGGAATTCCCGCATTGGCTAGTTGCGCAGCAATACCACTTCCCATGGTTCCTGAGCCAAGAATTGCGGCTTTTCTAATCCTTTTCTTCACTGATTCTACCTCCGATCTTACAGGTTAATTCCTTTGACTGGCACTTGGGTGATAAGAAATGATGGTGCCAACTAGGTTGGTGGAACCCTTTATCTAGCTGGTGCAACTCCCCTCCTTTCTGGACTTGTAACCTGTCCACATAATCTGGTATGCAACTCCCATGCCAACCGGGCAACCACATAGAACAAGCCTCTTATCCCCGGCCTTCGGGAGTCCAGCCAACAATAACAGATTAATTGCCACGACAAATGTCGACGCAATTTGTGCCTCAGGCACCATTATATGTGTCAATTGGTTCCGTTGGTTGTGATTTATGTCACAAATCGGGCTTCAAGAATATGTAATTTTGACTATCAATGTTGACTTGATTTATATTAGAAATAATAACTTTTGTTGGACTCTTTTGATAATTCCCTGTATTTTATCTATATATTTACATCTATCCTGCTATTCTGGTTGATCGTCCAATTGTATCATAATAAGACTTCTACTAATTTCCGAGGTTTCCTCTATTTTTTTCGATAAAATTTGATGTCGTTTGCTGTCTTCTTTTGTCCTACCATAATATGTCAATCATGTCGGCCTTTAAGCATTATTCTTCGGGAAGAATTCTACCCACCAACCCCGGTTCATGGCCCGGCACGATACGCCTGCGACTGCCGGCAAAAGACAGCACCTTCCATACGCTGTCATACCAGTCGCTCAAATCCGTATGAATCCCCGGCGGATAGAATGCATGATCAGGTTGGGGAGTGCAGGCAATTCTGTTACCCATCATGTCGGTGTACTCAGAAATCCCGGGATAGATGTTGAGCCAGCAATAGAGCAGATCCCCGGCCAATACGTATTTTCCTTTCTTGGTATTGACAACTATCGCCTGCTGACCCTTGGTATGCCCGGGAACCAGAATAACCTCGACCCCATCCGCCACTTCAAAACCATCCTCCACCAGGATCAGATCCAGATGCTCTAATTCCTCTACGGTCTGCGGGTTATAGAGTGAACGTTGAATCGGTAAGGGTGATTTGGCGTATTCCCATTCCTTCTTCTGAAGAATAAAGCGGGCCTGCGGAAACAGGCCCACATTATCGGCGTGGTCAAAGTGAAGGTGAGTCAGAATTACCGTATCTATGTCTTCCGGTCTAAGCCCGACTCCGGACAATGCCCGAACAACTCCTTCCGGGCCCCCGACCCCGGTATCAACCAGTATCTTTTGGGGACCTCCCTCCAGGTAAAACACCAGGGCGGGCCCGGCCACGGGAGTCATCATATCCAACAGATGGGTGGTGGCACCTTTTAATGAGCCCATCACCCCAACTACAAGTGGATGAATACGATACTCGTTAATGGTTCTTTCCTCCTCAAAGTCTGTTTAATTCTAAGATTCCCCTGCGAATTATAACTTTTCGCAGGGGAACCTTCTACGCACCAAGCAAGAGTGTGGTTTTTAAGCCGTTCAGCCGTTAATCGGTTGATAGGATTCGGTACGAAAATCATAATAGCACCTGGTCCCGTCGATCTCTTTATAAAAAGAATCGCAGCCCTTGGCCAGCATGGTCTCAATCCGCTGTGGCACCGGTTTACCCTCTTCCTTCATCCTGGCTACAGTCTCTTTGACTCCCAGAGCGTCCCAGGCTTGAAAAGGAGTAAGTCTCCAAAAATAGCCCCAGCTCATGGCGTTGTCAATATCCATTATGGTGTCGCAAATCTCCAACACCCGGTTAGCGGCATAGATCAGGTCACTGGCCACTACCTCCCAGGCAAACAAAGAACCCCGGTCATTCTTGTCGGACACCAATACCTTGAGCCGGTCCGCAGGATTGTCCAATTTTTCTGCCGCTGCCAGGCATGGAAAATCAGGAGTTATCTTTTCCCGGTATTCCAGCGTATCCAGATCAAGAACCATTTCCTTGGTGGAGCCGTCTTCATTTACCACGGTTTTGTAATAGCCCTGCCCGACTTTTGCCCCCAGCAGTCCTTTCTCGATCATCCGCTCCGCGTACTGGGGATACTGGAATATTTCCCGGCGCTCGTCATCCGGGACATTGGCGTAAAGATTGCGGGTCACATTAAAGTTGGTATCCAGACCAATGGCATCCGAGGACCTGAAGACCGCTGTCCGCAGTCTGGCCATAGCGTGACCGCACAAGGCATCTACTTCTTCGATCCGCATTCCCATCCGGGCGGCCAGGTGCATAGCATTCAGACTCGTAGCGCCACCCATGCGATTGGCAATAAAATTGGGCGTATCCTTGCAGATCAGCACATCTTTTGATAACCGCTCCGTGAGGAAGGTTTTCATGAACTCAACTGCTTCGGGAAGGGTCTCCACTCCGGGGATAATCTCCAGCAATCTTATATAGGTAGGCGGATTAAAGAAATGAGTTCCCATAAAGTGCTGTTTGAATTCGTTGGTCATCCCCGCGGTAATTTGTTTGATGGGAATCCCTGACGTGTTGCTGGTAACAATACTGTCTGAACGCCGCAGCTTTTCAATCTTCGCAAACAGCGGTCTTTTGATTTCCAGCTTTTCAATAATAGTCTCCAGAATCCAGTCATAATCTGCCACCTTGGGTAGATCATGNNCCGACCTTCACACGAGCAAAACTCTCCTCGGAGGTGAAGACCGGACGGCGTGATTTTAGAAGCTTGTTTAACGCGTTGATTGAGACCTGGTTGCGCCACTCAGGAGAGGCCTCAGTTAAACCCTGCTCCTTATCACTGGCCGTAAGTTCTGGCGGCAGAATGTCCAGCAGGAGAACCTCGATTCCGCAATTGGCCAGATGAGCAACAATACCGGCCCCCATAACACCGGAACCGATGACCACGGCATTTTCAATCTTAAAACTCAAAGTAGATAACTCCTTTCATGCTTAGTTATGAGATTCCAAAACAAACACTGACTGAGGTCGATTGCTCAGCCTCAGTCAGTCCTATAAACCAGTTATGTTAATAGTCTTAGTGCAGGTGAGCGGCAGTAATTGCAACTTTTGATATTACGATCTTTTTTCGATGCTACGAGCTATGCCGACGCCGTGACACCGCCCTCCAGCATAATAGTCTGACCGGTGATATACCTTGAAGCCTCTGAACTCAGGAACACCACCACGCCCTTGATGTCATCTTCCTCGCCTAACCGGCCCATCGGTACCCGGGGGAGAACCAGGTGTTTATTCTTTTCCAGAAGCCCGCTGCTCATGTGGGTGGGGAAGAATCCCGGAGCGATGGCATTGACATAAATGCCATAACGAGCCCATTTCACTGCCAGATCCTTGGTCATAGTAACCACCGCACCCTTGCTGGTGTTGTAGGCGATGGTATTCTGAGCTTCCGGGGGAGAACCATAGAAACCGGCGACCGAGGTGAGATTTATAATCCTGCCCCCACCCTGCTCCTTCATTACTTTGGCGGCCATGGCCGAGAGTTGGAAAAGCCCGGTCACATTCAGATCCATAATCTGGTGCCATTTGTTCATGGGATAGTCCATGGCATCCGCGGCCCAGGTGTAACCCGCATTGTTCACCAGGATGTCAAGCCTTCCGAATTCTTTTACCGTTACATCTACCAGGTTCTGACAGTCCTCAGCCTTGCTGACATCGCAGGCAACCGGAATAGCTTTGACACCCAGACCCTGTAATTCTTCACAGAGCGAGACACAGCGTTCAACCTTGCGAGCTGCTATTACCACATTGGCGCCGGCCTCAGCCAAACCCCGGGCCATGTAGGCGCCCAGACCGATAGAACCTCCTGTTACTACGGCAACCTTGCCAGACAGATCGAACATGTCCTTAACATTCACGTCTCACAACCTCCTTTGTTTTGCTGGCCCCATCTAGAGTTAAGCGGTTTTCGTACGGAGCTTAACCCAGACAAGATTGACGCTAGTTACTTATGCAAGAATTATACCATTTGTCGGTATCAACCGGGCCATCTTCCGAGCTCCAGAGATAAGCGCTGCTGTGCTGAGGGAATATTAATACAGAGCACATTATTTACCGTAAACAGAGGCTCGTGGCACTGTTATTAGGTGAAAAATTGGCAGAGGTGAGTTATTATTGGAATGTGAGCATCGGTTCGGTACTGAAACTTTCCCATGATTTTGAGAGGAGGAATAGCGTGGCCGAGATAAGAAAGGATTTGCTAAGGGACAGCTGGGTGGTGATCGCAACTGGCAGGGCAATACGACCGACAGATCTTCCAGTACCATCCCAGGGAAAGCCCTTAAAAGCTCAAGGTTTCTGCCCATTCTGTGAAGGTAATGAAGCGGTTACACCCCCGGAGTTAATGGCCAATCGCCGGCCCGGGACGGAGAAAAATACTCCTGGTTGGACAATTCGAGCCATCCCCAATAAATTCACCGCATTTAGCCGGAATACCGAATTTGCCACCGAAACCAATGGCATCTATTCCTTCATGACCGGATTCGGTTCTCATGAAGTGGTAGTTGAAACCCCGGAACATGATATAGAGCTCCATCAGCAACCCGCCGAAAAGATATCCGAAATAATTGAGATGTTAAAAAGACGTCACCTGGATCTGGCCCAAGACCAAAGGATCAAGTTCATCCAGACCTATAAAAATAAAGGCCTTTTCGGAGGTGCCTCTCTGGGTCACAGTCATATGCAGATTGTGAGCCTGCCTTATGTACCCAATGAGCTTAAAGGGCTGGATAGCTATGCCCAGGCTACTGGTAACTGTCTTATCTGTGACATGCTTAAGCAGGAAAAGCAGGACCAGGTGAGGCTGGTCCTGGAGTCAGAGAATTTTATCGTAATATGCCCGTTTGCCTCGCGATTTGCCCATGAAACCTGGGTGATACCCAAATACCATGCCCGTGATTTCGGCGACCTCCCCGCAGAACAAATCCCGGAACTGGCTGCAATCCTAAGGAAGGTACTCGTTTCCATGGTTGATATCCTGAATGACCCCTCATATAACCTGGTCATAAACACCGCCCCGGTAAACGTCGAAAACAGGCCCGATCACCATTGGTTTATTGAAGTATTCCCCCGTCTGATTGTCCAGGCCGGATTGGAGATTTCAACCGGATACTATATGAATCTGATCTCCCCGGAATGGGCAGCGGAGACCCTGAAAGAGAAAATCTCGCAATTGCCAGACTAAGGTTTCAGGAAGCAGGGGGTAGTCCCCCTGCTCTTCAATGGTGGCATATATTAAGAAGCGAAATCGTTTCCGGCCATGAAAACAGTATAATGTGCTTTCTCTTTAACCGTCATGCTATGGCGGTTTTTCTTTTGCCAATCAGTTAAGACCTTCCTGGCTCCGGGGAATAAATTGCGCTCTTCTGCACACTCTAAATACATCTTGAGCAAGGAGGTTTGAGGTTATGACCCAATTCTCAACGAGAGAACTGCTGTATCTGGATGACACCACCAAACTGCTCGACTCCATTGAGAAAACCTGCCAACATGCTCTCAGCGAGATAACCGACCCTCAGATCAAGGGTATTATCAGCGCCATGAGCAGTCAGCACAAACAGTGGATGCAGAGCACTACCAGCCTGGTGACCAAAAGCACATTACAATAAGGAGGGATATAATTGGCCAGAGAGAGTGAATGGATGGGAATCCTGCTTAATCAGCACAAACTTGCTGCCAGCATGCTGACCAGTGGAATTCTGGAAAGCAGTAACGACCGGATACGTTCCCACTTCAAGACCCTGCTTGACGGGACGTTGCAGCACCAGAAGGACATCTATAATACCATGAGTCAAAAAGGATGGTACCAGGTTCAACCGGCTCCCCAGGATGTGTTCAATAGCGTTCGGCAGAGTATGAGCAGCATGCAACAGATGCAGTAGACTACAGTATACTTACTGCAGAAGCTTGAATAAAGGGTTGAGACATTTGCCTCAACCCTTTATTACTGTGTTGGTCAGTAACCCGCCCTCTCCGGTTCTACCGGTTTTTAAGATATCCACTGCATGGTCGCATCTTCACTCCAGAGCTTATTCATATTGTTATCTTCGAGATTTTAGGGATAATATAAAGATGCGATCTCACCGAAAGAGGAGTCCCATGCAACCTTCGATTCAAAAGCTGACCCGGGCCGGCTTAATAGCCGCCCTTTATGTCGCCCTGTGCCTGGTCTTTAATGCCACCAGTTTTGGTATCATACAGTTTCGACCAGCTGAGGCTCTCACCGTGCTCCCCATACTGTTTCCTGNNGGTTGATATCATTTTCGGCCCCCTCATTTCACTGGCAGCGGCTTACCTAACCTGGTACCTGCGCCACAGTATACTGGCTTACCTGCCACCCATCATTCTGAATGCATTCCTGGTCAGTCTTTACCTGCATTCGTTCTTCCATTACCCGTACTGGGTCTCGGTCGTGTCAATCGGCATCAGCCAGACAGTCGTTATCCTGCTGATTGGCTATCCCCTGATGACGTACTTAAAAAAGCGAATGAGGTGACCGGATAGGCAAGTCGGGGACGGTTCTTTACTTGCGC
>DCTH01000227.1 GCA_002329495.1 Syntrophothermus sp. UBA1445
GACGGTTCTTTACTTGCGCGCTAGAGCGCGCAAGTAAAGAACCGTCCCCGACTTGCCCCAACTTGCCCGTCCCCAGATTCCCCATTTTCCGCAATCCGGCACTCTACACGAAAGTTTGCGTTATCAGAGGGGGATAATGGTAAAATACACAAGAGGGTTTACGGTCCTTCTGTCTGTCAAACCTTTACAATGTGGGAAATCGGAGAGGAGATATTGGACAAGAAAAGCTTTCTAAAAGGCGCCTTCATTTTAGGTATCGCGGGTGTAGTCAGCAAGCTCCTGGGGGCCTTGTACAGGATACCCCTGGCCCGCCTCCTGGGCGGCGAAGGGATGGGCCTCTACCAGATGGCTTATCCCATCTACACGACAATCCTGGCCCTGGCTACCGCTGGCGTACCGGTGGCCATTTCAATTATGGTAGCCCGCAAGGAATCAGGTGGTTTAAGCGGCGACAGCCGCAAAATCTTCCGGGTTTCGTTTCTACTCCTGTTCGTCGTCGGTGTGGTATTATCGGCAGTCGTTTTTCTGTCGGCTGATTTTCTAGCCCAAACGGTGCTGCGGCAGCCCAAGGCCTTTCTGCCCATTGCTGCCATTGCCCCGGCCATTTTCTTTGCCGGGATGCTGTCGGTCTTTCGCGGCTATTTTCAGGGCCACCAGTGGATGGTGCCAACAGCGGTATCCCAGGTGGTTGAACAGATTTTTCGCGTCGCATTTGTGCTCATCCTGGCCTTCTGGCTGTTCCCCCGGGGTCTGGAGGTGGCCGCCGCCGGAGCCACATTCGGTGCGGTTATTGGGGCGGTGGCCGGTCTGGTGGTTCTGATCGTTTTCTATATGAAGTTTCGTAGTCGGCCGGTGCCCGGTGGCAGTCTGAAGTATTCCCATGAGTCCTCCCGAGAGCTGGCGGAACAGCTGATCAAACTGGCAGTGCCGGTATCACTGGGGGCCATGGTGGTGCCCCTGGTACAGATGCTGGATGCGGTAATTGTTCCCACACGCCTGATATCAGCGGGTTTTTCCGTGTCACGCGCCACTGAGCTGTATGGTGAGTTATCGGGTATGGCCTCAGTACTCATCAATCTGCCGACGATCTTTACCATCGCCATTGCCACCAGTCTGGTTCCGGCGGTGGCTGAGGCGGTGGCGATGCGAGACAAACTGGCCCTGCAGCAGCGCATCAATGAAGGTCTCAGGGTATCGATGCTGTTGGCACTACCCTCGGCAGCCGGTCTCTGCGTCCTGGCCTATCAGATAACAGATCTCCTGTTCGCCTCACCGGAGGCCGGCATACCCCTGGCCTACCTGTCTTTTTCGACAATTGTGCTGGCGCTTTTTCAGGTCACCAGTGCGGCTTTGCAGGGGCTGGGGCACCCGGAGATCCCCCTGCGACACCTGATGGTGACCGGGGTTCTTAAGATCTTCTTTAATTTTTTCCTTACCGGACTGGTATATTTGAACATTAAGGGTCCGGCAATCGGAACCAGCCTGGCATTTCTGGTGGGGTGTGCCCTGAATATGATTCAATTGAAGCGACGTACCGGGGTCAGTTTTGAATGGGGTCGTTTTACCAAACTGTCGGTAGTGACATTCATCATGGGGGTGGTGGTTTACATCGCCTATCAGACCCTGGTGGTCAGGGGAATGTATTCTCATCTCGCTACCCTGGTGGCAATCGTGATCGGTACGGGTGTGTATGGCATTGCCCTGCTGGTCACCAGAGAACTCGACCTGGCACTCATCAAGCGACTACTTAAATTTGGCAGAGGTGGCTAGAAGAATGAATGGCAAAGCGGTTGGAGAACTGGTACAAACCATGAGAGTACTGTTATCACCGGAAGGGTGTCCGTGGGATCGGGAACAGAGCCATGAGTCTTTAAAGCGGTATTTGATAGAAGAGGCCTACGAGGTGATTGAGGCCATCGATGAAGGCGATAGGGATAAACTCCGAGAAGAATTGGGAGACTTATTACTGCAGGTGGTATTCCATGCCGCCCTGGCCGACCAGGCGGGGTATTTTGATTTGGACGATGTTGCTGATACCGTCAACCAGAAAATGGTCAACCGGCATCCACACGTTTTCGGGAAGATGGAGATCAACACCAGCGATGAGGTCATGCAGAACTGGGAGGGCTTCAAACGCGAAGAAGGAAAAAAATCAATTCTCGAAGGTATACCCCGGATGCTGCCAGCGCTTCTTAGGGCGTACAAGCTCCAGGAAAAGGCACAGAGGGTTGGGTTTGACTGGAATGATATATCCGGGGCCCTGGAGAAGCTTCAGGAGGAAATCAACGAATATGTTGTTGCCTCCGAGAACCAGGACTCGGATCAGATCGAGGACGAGATGGGGGATATCCTGTTTGCCGTAGTGAATGTTGCCCGGATGTCGGGGGTAGAACCGGAACAGGCCCTGCAGAGGTGTAACGACAAATTTACTCGCAGGTTTCAATATATAGAAGAGCGTTTACGGGAAGAAGGGGAGGCGCTGGAAGAAGCCGGACTCACGCGCATGGACTGCCTGTGGGACGAGGCCAAAAGACACGGCTTATAGCCACCTCGGTAGCTTTAATATCCGGGACAATTCTTGGGAGTCCCCCTCTGTGTTTGGGACTATGGGACTATTTTTGTCTGGAAAAGCAGGAAATAATTTATTAATAGCGAATTGGCTCTAAGGTGTAACCTAATACACGTCAGGAGGGGATAAGATTGAACAAAACTGAGTTAATTAGTGATGTGGCAAGCAAAGCCAACATGACCAAGAAAGACGTGGAAAAGGTGATGAGCGCCCTTTTCTCGTCAATTGAAGAAGCATTGAAGAATCAGGAAAAGGTTCAACTGGTCGGATTCGGTACCTTTGAAGTGCGTGATCGCAAGGCTCGTACCGGGCGTAATCCTCAGACCGGAGCGGAAATCAAGATACCGGCCAGCAGAGTCCCGGCCTTCAAAGCTGGAAAGACTCTTAAAGACGCCGTGGTCTAATGCGTCTGGACAAGTTCCTCAAGGTTTCGCGGCTCATAAAACGACGGACTGTAGCCAAAGAGTTTGCGGATAACCAGAGGATAACCGTTAACGGTCGGGTGGCCAAACCGTCCAGTGAAGTAAATGTGGGTGATTTGCTGGTAATTCAGATGGGTGGCCGAAAACTTACCGTCGAAGTATTGGAAATCAAAGACAATGTAAAAACGAGCGCAGCACAGTCACTGTACCGGATTGTTAGCGAAGAGCCACCTCGTCCCTGAGGTGGTTTTGTTTTTCAAGCTCACCTTGACATCCCGGACTTCCCACCTTAAATACCCTCCGTATATCCATGATTTCATATTAAAGACCCGGGCCACATATATTTGTTTAGTAGATTGCACCAGATAATGGAGTGACCCCGACTATAAGTCTAAACTGGGGTCAAGTAAAAATTTACGGCGAACTGATCTCTATGTTTTATCGGAGAGGAGGGGACGCAATGCAGGCTCACGGCCTTACGCTTACCAATCGCGAGATCCTGGAGGCAACCGGAGTAACATTCGTCAGCAGTTTTGATGATCATGAGGTTCTTTTGGACACCACCCATGGCCCTCTGTGTTTGCGGGGGGAGGAGCTGCATATCAGTCAGCTCAGTCTGGATGAAGGCAAGGTGGTGGTTCAGGGGAAGTTGGTCATGATCGAATATAAGCCGATGGGAAGAAGTATGAAGGGCAAAGGCAAAAGTCTGGTGGAAAGGATCCTGAAATAATGGAGGAGGCCATGTAGACAATATGTGGATGCAGGCCTGGGAGTTTCTACTTACCGTCGGAGTCGGCCTGGTACTGGCAGGNNATATTTCATTTCCACCAGAATATCACCAGGCACTTTCCCATTCGGGGTGTCTGGATGTGGTTGCTTGACCTTGGTGTCTGGCTGGTGGTTATACCGCTGGTGTTCACCGGCCTCCTGATCATCAACCAGGGTGAGGTGCGGTTTTATGTATTCCTGGCACTGCTCACCGGTGGTGGTCTTTACATGATCTACCTGAAGCCGCCCCTTAGTCGGCCGGTGGGATGGGCTGCCTTCTACACCGCGAAGTCAGTCTCAGCTGTGTTATCAGTGCTGAGCCTCCCCTGGCGATTGATTAAATCACGATCCAAGACCCCTTCCCCACCCGAAGATGAGCAATGATGAAAATTGACCGGGACCATCGGCCCGGTGCTCTTGGCCTGATTTGTAAATAAGAAGAAAATACTTTTGACAATCAGTCTCTGATAAATGTAATATATTTATACACATATTGTGGACATTGTGTGGATTATCCTGGAGAGCAAACATGCATCTTGAGATTCGTGGCCTGGAAAAGCTGAGCTTCAGGGAACGCCAGGTGGTAGCACTTAAGGAGATGGGACGGAGGAATGAAGATATTGCACGCATCCTCAAAATAAGCAGCAGTACTGTAGCTACCCTGCTCAACCGGGCCCGGGGGAAGGGTTATGAAGTGGTGATGGTAATACCTGGACAGGCTCTCGGGGTCTACGAGGTGGATGATGAAGACCAGGCAGACTAAACCCAAGGGGAAAAAGGTCCGCATAGTCAATTTCAGATGGCTGATGATTTTTCTGGTCGTCTGCTCCTTGTCGTTTGGTTCCCAGGTGTATACTATCTGGGAGATGAAGCAGGAAATAAAATCTCTGACTGCAAAAAAGCAGCAACTGGTCCAGGAAAACAAACAATACCAGGCGAATCTGCGTGCGGTTCGCTCTGATGAGATGGTGGAAAAGCTGGCCCGTGAAGAGCTGGGCATGATAAAGCCCGGAGAAAAGGTATTGATAGAGGTACTCCCCTAACGATTAATATTTCAAACCAATTGACAGTATTGAACTTTGTTCTATACAATAGTATAGGAATACATTGACCAAAATTGGGGGGGCCTTTTTCTCACATGCCAACCGAACAAAAAGATATTATCCCAGGGCAGATTATTGAGGGCGTTGTTCAAGGGACCACGAAGTTCGGGGCTTTCATTCAGCTGGAGAACGGAACCGTCGGACTGGTGCACATTTCTGAGATTGCAGACACCTATGTTCGGGATGTTAAAGATTATTTACAAGCCGGCGACAGGGTGAGGGTAAAGATACTGAACGTCCGGGAGGGCAAGGTAGGTCTTTCTATCAAGCAGGCCCGTGAGCGGGAGAGACCAAAGAAAGACAAAGGCAATCTGGATGACAAGCTCACTCGTTTCTTTAAGGAAAGTGATGAACGTCTGCAGCCGCTAAAACTTACCAAAGAGACCAAGAGACGGAATAAGAGTTTTTCGGACACTCCTTAGAGGGTGTCCTTTGTTTTAATATGCTTTTCGGTGAGGCAGGGGGCGTTAATCCCCCTGCCTTAATTCATATTACTAAGTGGGGGTGGGTTAGTGAGATATGCTGCTTGCGATGTTGGGACCAATTCCTGCCGCCTGCTGGTAGCTGAGGTCCGGGAAGGCAATAAGCTTATGGTACTGCAGAAAGAGGTCATTACCACCCGCATTGGAGAGGGTCTGGAGAGGAGTGGCTGGTTGAAGCCGGAGGCCATCAACCGTACCCTGAACTGTCTGGAATCCTTTGTGGATATAATGCGTCGCCAACAGGCCTCGCAGCGGGTGGTGGTAGCTACCAGCGCGGTGCGTGAAGCTACCAACCGTGATGACTTCCTGTTTCTGGCTGAAGAGAGAATCGGTATGCAGATCGAGGTTCTGAGTGGACCCAGGGAAGGGGAGCTAAGCTACCTGGGAGCCAAAAACGCTTTGGGCTTGAAGGGAAATCTGGTCTTGGTTGATGTTGGTGGAGGCAGTACGGAAGTCATCCACCAGCGGCGCGGTATAAAGTCAGTCAGTATCCCGGTGGGGGCGGTTCGGGCCTGGGAGGTCGATTGGGACGAGACACAGATCAAGTCCAGGCTGGCTGCAGAGCTGCCGGACAACCTGGGATCAAAGACCTCTCCTCTGGTGCTGGTTGGAGGCACCGCCACTTCTCTGGTAGCGATAAAGAAAGGTCTCACCGTGTACGATCCGGCGCAAGTGCAGGGCGAAAAACTGACCCTGGAGGAGATAACCGCATTCCATGAGCGGTTTGAAACGCTTACCCTAGATGAAAGGAAGGCCCTGCCAGGACTGCAGCCGGAACGAGCCGACATAATAGGAAAAGGTACCCTGATCATCAAATGCCTGATGGAACTGATAGAGAGGGAGGAAGCCCTGGTGAGTGACAGCGACCTGCTGGACGGCTTGATCTGGACGTTGCATAATAAGTGAATGGTAAGGTGGTAGGCGTGAATCACGAGGACTGTTCCCGTGATTCACTCCTATCGTGGCTCCAAACCTACTCGAAGAAAACTACTTCACCGGAGCCGATGAAGTACTTGGCGCCGACCAGGGCTAACTGGCCCTTGTCAAGAAGGTTTTTGATTACCGGACTATTCTCGAGGTCCTTCAGGGTGGCCCTGATATTCTCATCGGCTGCCTTTTCGCACAGCTCATGGCCATCGAGACCCATAGCCCGCACCTTGTCGACCGAAGGCTGGATCAGGGTGGTGATAGCACCGATGCTTCCCGGAGGATCCCCACCTTCAACGGTGGCATGGACCGCACCACAGTTCTCATGCCCCAGTATCACTACCAAGGGGGTATGCAGATGATCGACAGCGTATTCAACACTGCCCAGGGGTACTGCATCCAGAACATTGCCGGCTACCCGAATGACAAAGAGATCCCCCAGGGCCTGGTCAAACAACAATTCCGGGGGAACCCGTGAATCGGAACAGGTTACCACCACCGCAAACGGGTGCTGCCCGTTTTTCAGCAGATCCTCCCGCTTATCCTGGCCCAGATCTTTGGCGGAAAGGTTTCCGGTTACGAACCGGCGGTTTCCTTCAACCAGATTTTTCATGGCGACATCAACTGAGATCCGGTTTCCTGTGTCTTCGTGACTCAATTACGACACCTCACCTATGTTTACTTGCAGATTCCAATATTCGGTGCAAGATTGACTTTTACCTTCCTGATATAATGATCGATAGATACGTATCAGAATAAAAATCTTATATCAGGCAGGATTTTGATCACAATCGTCGAATCCCGTAAGGGGTTTGGACTGCTATGATTGGTGGTTGTGACAGATGCTGTCTTCACATGAAACAATTTTCACAAAGGAGGTGATAAGTGATGGCCAATTACAAGGATATCATTGGAGCATTTAGGGACAAACCGGGAGGCATTATTGAGGCCTACCATGCACTGCAGAAAGAATTCAACTACATTCCCAAGCCCGCGATCGCAGAAGCGGCCAAGGTTTTCGGGGTTTCCGAAGCCCAGGCCTATGGAGTAGCAACTTTCTATTCATACCTTTCAACTGAGCCCCGGGGTAAGTACATCATCCGCGTTTGTGAAAGTGCTCCTTGTCACATTGCGGGAGCTGATCAGGTGGTCAAGGCGATCGAGAAAGAACTGGGTATTAAAACCGGTGAGACCACTGCCGATGGTAAGTTCACGTTTGAGCTCACCGAGTGTATCGGGCAATGCCAGGAAACGCCAGTGATTACCATAAACAGTGTCCCCTATGTTGGCATAACTCCGGATGATATCCCCGCGGTGCTGGACAAGTGCAGATAACCAGGGAGGGAGGTAAGAGAATGGGAAAAGAGATGAGAATTGTACTGCGCAATGCCGATAAGATCGATCCCAACAGCATAGACGACTATATAAAAGCTGGGGGATACCGCGCACTGGAGAAAGCCTTGGGCATGGAACGGAAAGCCCTGATTGAAGAAGTCAAGAAGGCTAACCTGCGAGGCCGTGGTGGAGCAGGCTTTAATGCAGGAATGAAGTGGAGTTTCGTTCCGCCGGCAGAAGTCACCTATGTGGTCTGCAACCTGGACGAGGGTGAGCCCGGAACCTATAAGGACCGGACCATCGTTCAAAAAGACCCGCATACCCTCCTGGAAGGGATGGCCATCTGCGGTCACGCTATTAATTCCCAAAAAGGTTATATCTATTGCCGGGGAGAGTATCCATATGTGGTTGAGCACTTGAACCGGGCAATTGACCAGGCGCGTCGCAAGGGTGTTCTGGGCAACTTCGATATTGAGGTACGCATGGGTGGAGGCGCCTACGTCTGCGGAGAGGAAACAGCCCTGATTGAATCCATCGAAGGACACCGTGGTGAACCCAGGTTTAAACCCCCGTTCCCCGGAGTGGCTGGATTATGGGCTGAGCCAACTGTAGTCAACAACGTTGAAACCTTCGCTAACCTGCCGGAGATTCTGAACCGTGGTTCCGAGTGGTTCAAGGCCATAGGTGCGGCCAGCTATCCAGGAACCAAGGTCCTGACCTTAACTGGAGATGTGGTTAACCGCGTAGCCATTGAGGTGCCGACCGATACCACTATCCGCCAAGTCATCTACGAATTCGGAGGCGGTATCAGGAATGGCAAAAAATTCAAGGCAGTTCAGATCGGCGGAACTTCAGGCGGATTTATTCCGGAATCACTACTTGATACCCCGATTGATTTTGATTCCATGAGGGGCATTGGAGCCACCCTGGGAACCGGGGCAGTTTTGGTAATGGACGAGACTAGAGATATAGTAGACATCGTGACGCGAATCGCGAAATTCTTTGAGCATGAATCCTGTGGTAAATGCAATCCCTGCCGGGAAGGTACCTTCCGTAACTTTGAGATCATGACGAAGATTAACAGGGGAATGGCCGCTGTTCAGGACGTGGAGAAAATGAGTTTGCTCTGTAAGGTGATGCAAAAGGCCTGCTTGTGTGGTTTGGGGCAGGCAGCTCCGGGTCCGATAGTTACAACCCTGCAGCACTTCCGTCATGAATACGAGCGCAAGCTCTTAGCTTAAAGGAAGGGAGGAAGAATGAAGTGGTTACACTTACCGTAAACGGCAAACAGATTCAGGCTCCCAAGGGCAGCACTATCCTGGAAGCCTGTCGTTTAAACGGAATCGAAGTACCCACCCTGTGCTATGACCCGGATTTAAGGTTGGCAGGTTCATGCCGCATGTGCCTGGTAGAAGTAAAAGGACGTCCGCTGTTTCTGGCCTCTTGTGTGGCCCCTGCCGAAAACGGCATGGTGGTAGAGACCGAGAGCACGGATATAGTTGAGGCACGCCGGGTTGTCTTGGAACTCCTGGCGGCGCGCCACGATTTCAACTGCCAGACTTGCGAGAAGAACGGGGACTGCAAATTTCAGGATTACTGCTATCAGTATGGGGTTAAGGAATCACGTTTTACCGATGGGGGCCGGCATGTCTATCCTATAGATGATCCTAACCCATTTATCGAAAGGGACTACAATAAATGTGTAATGTGCACCCGTTGTGTGCGCGCCTGTGAAGATATTACCAATGCCCGGGCCATCAATGTGGAGAACCGTGGCCATAAGGCCAAGATTGCTACGGCTTTCGACGGCGACCTGGCAGATTCACCCTGTGTGTTCTGTGGTCAGTGTGTCATGGTCTGCCCGGTAGGAGCTTTGACCAGTAAAGTTAGTGCGGGTAAAGGTCGGGCCTATGAGGTAGAGAAGGTTGTGACCACCTGCACCTACTGTGGTACCGGATGTACATTGGAGCTCAATGTCAAGGACAACAAGGTGGTAGGGGTTACCTCCAACCGCTCGGAGGAATACAGCCCGGTCAACAAGGGAGCGCTGTGTGTTAAGGGGCGCTTCGGCTGGGACTTTATCCATTCCTCTGACCGCCTGACAACCCCTCTTATCAAGGAAAACGGGGAGTTTCGGGAGGCCTCCTGGGATGAGGCCTTGGATTTGGTAGCCACCCGTTTGCAAGCTATCAAGGAGGACAGTGGGCCTGATTCCATGGCCGTCTTTACTTCTGCCCGCATCACCAATGAGGAGAATTACCTGGCGCAGAAGTTTACCCGGGCGGTACTGGGGACCAACAATGTGGACCACTGTGCCCGTCTTTGACACTCCGTTACTGTCGCCGGTNNTCTGGGGGCAGCATTTGGGAGTGGAGCAATGACCAATTCCATCGGGGAACTGGAGAAAGATGCTACCGGCATTTTCGTTATCGGTTCCAACACTACGGAGAATCACCCGGTAATCGGGATGAAGATTAAGAAGAACGTCCTCAAGAATGGTGCCAAACTGATAGTGGCGGATCCTCGCCGCACCGATCTGGCGGATCTGGCGGACGTTTACATGGCACACCTGCCCGGAACTGACGTGGCCCTGGTAAACGGGATGATGAATGTCATTATCAACGAAGGCTTGGCTGATAAGGAGTTCATTGCCAACTGTACCGAAGGTTACGAAGCCATGGCCGAGGTAGTGGCCAAGTATACCCCGGAGTATGTTGAAAAAATAACCACGGTACCGGCCCAGGACATCAGAAAAGCCGCCCGGATTTATGCGGAGGCGGAAGCTGCTGCCATCTGTTACGCGATGGGACTTACTCAGCACAGCACGGGGACAGACAATGTGAAATCCGTTTGTAACCTGGCTATGCTGACCGGCAATATCGGCCGTCCAGGGACCGGGGTTGACCCGTTAAGAGGCCAGAACAACGTGCAAGGTGCCTGTGACATGGGAGGCCTGCCGGTTACGTACCCGGCCTACCAGGCGGTTACCAATGATGCGGTCAGGGAAAAGTTTGAAAAAGCCTGGGGAGTATCACTCTCGCCCAACAATGGCCTGACCTTGACTGATACCATTAACAAGGCTTATGAGGGACAGATGAAGGCACTGGTAGTTATCGGTGAGAATCCGATGATGAGTGATCCTGACCTGCATCACGTAGAAGAGGCCCTGGAGAAACTTGATTTCCTGGTAGTCCAGGACATCTTCCTGACAGAAACCGCCAAGTATGCGGACGTGGTACTGCCGGGAGCAACCTTCGCCGAGAAAGACGGGACCTTCAGCAATACCGAGCGCCGGGTTCAGCGGGTCCGTAAGGCGATAGACCCTGTAGGTGGAGCCAGACCTGACTGGCAGATCATCTGTGACCTGGCCACCAGAATGGGTTATCCCATGCAGTACAATTCTCCAGAAGAGATATTCGAGGAAATGAAAGCACTTACCCCTTCTTATGCCGGGATGAGTTATGCCCGTCTGGAAGGCCGGGGACTGCAGTGGCCATGCCCGAATGCAGATCACCCGGGAACCCCGTTCCTGCACAAGGATGGCAAGTTCTCACGGGGCAAAGGGGCTTTCAGTGCGATTGAATTCAAGGAACCCCGGGAGAATCCGGATGAAGAATACCCGCTGATACTGACCACAGGGCGGAGCCTGTTCCATTACCATACCGGTACCATGACCCGCCGCTCATCGGCCCTGGATGCACACAAGCCGGAGGCCGAGCTGGAGATCAACCCGGCATTGGCGGCTAAAATGGGTATTCAAAATGGTGAAAAGGTCAAGCTGTCGACCCGCAGAGGAAGCCTGGAGATTAAGGCCAACGTTACCGACATTCTCGCGGAAAATGTGGTCTTTATGACCTTCCATTACCATGAGGCGGCAGCGAACTGGCTTACCAATGCGGACTCACTGGATCCAGTGGCCAAGATACCTGAGTATAAGGTGTGTGCCGCACGGCTTGATAAAATTTAGGAACAACTGACACGAGTAATAGGTGGTCTTGGGTTAGCCGTGTATTAACAAGTTANNTATTGCGCCAGCTGAGCTTTGATGATCATGCTGGCGGGATACTCAACAGGTTCTGGAAAGATGGCTGACCTAATCGGGATTTCCACAACCATAACCTTGGATTGGAACAGGGAGGTGGGAACCGAACTATAGCTCGCGAGGAATCAGATTATTATTTATTGAAAGGGGAGTCAGATACTGTGAATATATTTGGTCCAGCTGAAGTAGCAGCCAATGCGTGCAAAGCCGGTAAAGGCAAAGGGGATCTGGCACTTTTCCCTATGATTATCCTGGGTATCCTGGCCGGGGCCTATATTGGATTCGGGGCTAACCTGGCGACTGTAGTGGGAGCCGATGGCGGCAGCAAGTTCCTGTTCGGAGCCGTCTTCTCGGTAGGCCTGATGATGGTAGTTATTGGGGGAGCGGAACTATTCACCGGGAANNACCACCTGGGGGAAACTCCTTTATAACTGGGTTGTTGTCTACTTCGCCAACTTTGCTGGTTCAATTCTTCTGGTTTTCATTATCTTCAGCGGCATGTACTGGATTGGACCCAATCCCGAAGGTGGCATGGCGTTATCCGCTATCGGTGTAAAAGCAGCTTCAATTGCTCAGGGCAAACTGACATTGAGCTGGTCCTCCGCCTTCTGCCGTGCAATCTGCTGTAACTGGTTGGTATGTATGGCCGTATGGCTGGCCTTGACTGCCAAGGACACCATTGGCAAGATATTTGCGATCTTCTTCCCCATTATGGCTTTCGTAACCAGCGGATTCGAGCACAGTGTAGCTAACATGTACTTCATTCCGATGGGTATTAACATCGTGAACAAGGCTCCGGAACTGGCAATCGCTGCTGGTTTTGATCCGGCTCTATTCACCTACGGGAACTTTATCATGAACAACCTTATCCCCGTTACCCTGGGTAACATAGTCGGGGGCGGATTCTTCGTGGCCGGCCTTTATTATCTCGCATACCTGAGACCGGCCAAGGTCGCTGCAGCGAAAAAAGGCAGCGGGGTAAGCGCATAATTCAGGCAAAAATTAAACAGCATCTCATGGATAAAGCAGGGCTTCGGCCCTGCTTTTCTGCATGGGGGAACGGTGGGGTTTTGCTGCAGATGGTGTCGCAACAAAATCAATGGCCTGTCCATATAATTTACAAAAATTGACTGCCGGTTAACGGTATAATAACCCCGATAGCCCGGTCAAAGGGGGTATTGCCTTGGACAGGCCAGAAATCTATCCTTTTAAAAGGATAAAGACTGAGAAATCTAAGCGACCTTTCCTCAAGTGGCCATCCTGGCCCAGAAT
>DCTH01000193.1:0-10115 GCA_002329495.1 Syntrophothermus sp. UBA1445
ATTTTGCATCATGGGGACTGTCCCTATGATGCATTTGGATAGTAACCACTCTTATTAGATTTGCATAAAATAACGGTGTAGCGATCACCCGCAGGCACCTTCCAAAGAAGGAGATGAAGCAATTGGCCGTTGACACAGAAAAGAGAATACACCTGGTAGGGATTGGCGGGTCCGGAATGAGCGGTATTGCCCGGATTCTGAAAGAAATGGGCAAGGACATAACCGGTTCCGACTTGAATAGCAGTGAAGTCACCAGCCGTCTGGAGAGCATTGGAATAACAGTGTTTAATGGACATTCATCAGCTAACCTTGACAAGGAGACGGACCTGGTAGTGTTTTCTTCCGCCATTCCCCAAACCAATCCTGAAGTAAAAAAGGCCTCCCGTTTAGGTATACCGGTTATGAAACGTGGGGAAATGTTGGCCTGTCTGGTAAACTCCTGTCAGGGTATAGCGATAGCAGGCGCCCACGGCAAAACAACTACTACTTCGATGATTGCCATGATTCTTGAGGAGTGTGGCATGGATCCCAGCTTCATAATCGGTGGAGAGCTACAGGAAACAAGTTTGGGAGCCAAACTTGGTGACGGCGAGTATTTTGTAGCTGAAGCGGATGAAAGTGATGCATCATTTCTGCAACTTAATCCGTTTGTAGCAGTCGTCACCAATGTTGAGGATGACCATCTTGATTTTTATCATTCCATTGACCGGTTAAGGGAAGCCTTCCGCCAATTTGTAAGCCAGGTAAAGACCGGCGGGTTTGCTATGCTATTTCATGATGACCCCTTTTTGTACAGTTTAAGGGATCAGTTTCGTTATTTAATATACTACGGTACATCACCGGAGGCTGATTATTATTTCACTGACCTGACCAAAAATGGTTGGGGATCCTCCTTCGCGGTTTTCCACCATGAAAAGTGCCTGGGGAGGATGGAGCTTTCGATTCCGGGTCATCACAATGTGTTGAATGCCCTGGCCGCAACAGCGGTCGGCAATGAATTAGGGATACCTTTTGAAGTTATGAAAAAGACCCTGATTCGTTTTAAGGGCGCCAAGAGACGTCTGCAGTTGTTGGGGGAAGTTGGTGGGATAGTCTTAATTGATGATTACGCACATCACCCAACGGAGGTTGCAGCGACCATAGGGGCAGCCCGCCAGTTTCATGATGNNGGCTGACGGTAGTTTTCCAGCCCCATCGCTATTCGCGAACCAAACTATTGAGGGAACATTTTGGTGGGGCCTTCAAGGGTGTGGATCAGTTGATAGTCACCGATATTTACAGTGCCGGGGAACAACCAATCCCGGGCATCAACGGGGATACAATATGCCAATCGGCTCGAAGACAAGGCTGTAATGCAATATATATACCTGAAAAAGACATGGTCATCGAGTACCTGCTAAGGGAATCTCGACCCGGAGATGTGATTCTGTTTATGGGGGCCGGTGACATATGGAAAACTGGGGAAAGGACTAAACTGCTCCTGGAAGGCTCGCACCCGTCAGCATAGCTTGGCGGAGGTGGAGGATTGAATAAGCTCTTCATTGGTGGGGGAATGAGAGTCCGTGGCCGGGTTAGGGTCAGCGGCTCCAAAAACGCTACTCTACCTATAATGGCCGCATGTCTGTTGACTCGCAAGGAATGCGTTTTGCATCAGGTTCCCGACCTGGATGACGTTAAGGTGATGGAAGATGTCCTGGTTAGTCTGGGGGCCAGAGTCAAAAGAGAAAATGGAACACTAATAATCAACCCTGAAAACATCACGTCATATGAACTTCCCGAACATATGAGCCGTAAAATGAGGGCTTCCAACCTGGTTATGGGAGCTCTGCTGGGCCGGTTTGGCAAAGCACGGGTTTCATACCCGGGTGGATGTGCCATTGGGCAGCGTCCTATGGATATTCACCTTAAAGGCTTTCGTGAGTTGGGATATACAATCGGTGAGTATTACGGGTACATTGAAGGTTATGCTTCGAGTTCCTCGGATTGTGACATAATGCTAGACTTTCCGAGTGTTGGCGCTACTGAAAACCTTATGATGGCTGCAGTAATTTCAAAGAACAACACCATCATTCGCAATGCCGCTCGCGAACCGGAGATAGTTGATATGCAGAACTTCCTCAATCGGATGGGCGCGAAAATCCGGGGCGCGGGGCTTGATGTAATCCGGATTGAGGGTGTCAATGAACTTAATGGAGTTGAACATGAGGTTATTCCGGATAGAATCGAGGCCGGCACCTTCATGGTTATGGCCGCTGCATCCGGAGGAGATGTAGTCATCGAAAATGTCGTAGCCGAACACCTGGTGCCAGTGACGGCCAAGATTCGAGAAACAGGTGCGGAAGTTATCCGATATAACGGCAGTGCTTTACGGGTACTCGGGAAACGGAAATTAGGACCGGTTGATATCAAAACTTTGCCCTATCCTGGTTTTCCTACTGACATGCAGCCCCAGATGATGGCCTTGTTAAGTGGGGTTGAGGGGACCAGTGTGATTGTCGAAACTATCTTCGAGAACCGGTTTATGCATGTTAACGAGCTGCGAAGAATGGGAGCCGATATTAAGATAGAGGGAAGAGTGGCCATAATTAAAGGAAAAAACCGTCTGCGGGGAGCAACGGTCGAGGCCACTGATCTGAGAGCGGGTGCTGCCTTGATTGTAGCTGCAATTGGCGGCACTGGAGAGACTGTTATCGACAACGCCTATCACATTGACCGTGGTTACGAGAAGATCGAAGAGAAGCTAAGGTCACTCGGAATTACTGCCTACAGGATTATGACGTAGAAAATAACCCCTGATTGCAGCCAACACTGGCGATCCAGTTTTAAGCTTACTGTCATACAATTTGGGAAGTATATGTCGCTTCAACCTTCTGGATATTTCTGATATAATGCTTTTGATGCTACAGGGGGAGAGCAAATGAGAAAGCAGCGAAACAGAAAAGGTAGAAACATCGTAATGTTCCTCGTTCTTTGCCTGGCCCTGGTGGCGGCTTTTTATTATTTCCTTCACAGTTCAGTGTTTTTCATCGAACGAATTGCGGTTACTGGCAACCAGGCGGTTCCTGCCCGGGAGATCATCTCCTTTGCCGGTATCAGTACCGGTAAGAACATTTTTGAATTCAGTGTACAAGCCAGCCAGAAAGCGATCGAGGTAATCCCGCGAATTAAGAAGGCAACAATTAAAAGACATTTCCCCAGCCGAATTACAATTACGGTGGTTGAAAGGAAACCATGGGCCTATGTTGTTCATAACAGTTCGATTTTACTGATTGATAATGAAGGCATATGTTTGGACAAGTTGGCCACTATGGGCGAAACGGAACTTCCTGTAATCTCTATTGCCAAGCTGCCCCAGAAGATACAAGAAGGACAACAGATTAATAAGAGTGCTGTTGACTTGATAAGGGTTATTGCGGAGGCATTGCCACCCGATCTTTTAAATGAGGTATCAGAATTTCATTACTCTGATCGGGGACAGGTCATCGTCTTCACTCTGGATGGTACAGAAGTCAGATTAGGAGGCAAGGATCGTATTGACGAAAAGATCAGTTTATGGCGAAGAGTGATCAAAATGCGGAGAGACACTGAAAGTGAGGTTGGATTGGAATACATTGATTTGCGTTTTAAAGGACAACCGGTAATACAGGAAAAGCGCTAGTGGGAGTGATGCTTGTTGAAGTTCAAGGGAGCCCAGGTCTCGATGGCGGCAGTCTGCCTCATTCTGGGAATAATGTTAGCGGTTCAATTCAGATCCAATGAGAACAGTCCCCGTAATCTGTCAGGTGACCGTTGGACAGAGATTACGGTGCAATTAGAAAATCTGCAACGAGAGCGAGATTTTTTGGCAGAGGAAGTCTTGTCCCTGCGTGAAAAACTGGAAAATGCCGCCTCAAATCAACAAGGGGGTGCTGTAAAAGCCCTTAATGAAGAGTTGGCCAAGGCCAATATGGCTGCGGGACTGGTTGCGGTTAAGGGGAAAGGGGTCATAGTTACGCTTAATGACAGCCCGCGCGGATTGCAACCGGGAGAAGACCCGAACCTGTACATTATTCATGATGAGGACTTGCTCAAGGTGGTTAATGAACTGCGAGCCGCAGGGGCGGAAGCAATCAGTATAAATGGGCATCGCCTGGTGGCGAGTTCGGAGATACGTTGTGCAGGCACAACCATTTTGGTAAATGTGAATAAGATTGCCCCACCCTTTGTGATCAATGCCATTGGAGATCCGGAGATTCTGGAAAGCTCACTCCGTATTAAGGGTGGTTGGCTGGAAACCTTGCAGATTTGGGGTATTCAGGCTCAGATACAGCCTTCAGATACCATTGAGGTACCGGCATTCAAAGGTTCGACGAAGTTTCAATACGCTAAACCGGTTAAAAGCAGTTAAGGATGACATTGAGCGAAGAGTTGTGGCTTAAGGTTATTCGTTCTGATTAGAAAATCATGAAAACCAGAATTCTTACTGGTAGAGAGGCGATAAATTATGTGGTTAGTGGTAGTATTCTGCATGATCCTGGGTATCGTAATAGGCTTTCAGTTGCCGCTTTTTATTCCACTGGTTTATGCCAAATATATGTCAATCGCCATATTGGCGGTCCTGGATTCGGTCTTTGGCGGAATTCGAGCTTACATGGAAAATGTCTTTGATACCACAATATTTGTGACCGGCTTTATTACCAATGCTTTGTTGGCCGCAGGTCTGGCTTACCTGGGTGACAGACTGGGGGTTGAATTGTACCTGGCTGCAGTCGTGGCCTTTGGGGTAAGGTTGTTCCAAAACCTGGCTATTTTAAGGCGTTACCTGTTGAAGAAGTCCTATTAATTGGGGGCGTAAAAAAGGAAATCCTGCCTTAGTGTGGTAATAGAGAATAAGCGAGTTTGGTCCTGGGGGTCTTTTGTGAGAAGGAATATTGTGGTCGGCCTTGATTTAGGTTCTACTAAACTGGCAGTCGCAGTGGGAGAAGTGAATCCTGATCATTCTTTGACGGTGCTGGCACTCAGTCATATAGACTCATCGGGAATGCGTCGCGGAAATGTGATTGATATCGAGTCTTCAGCCCGGGCCATTGATGAACTGCTGGACGGGGTGGAAAGGATTGCAGGGACTCACATTACCAGTGCTCGCGTAGGTTTCAGCGGAACCAGTGTTTCAACCGTAACCAACCGGGCGACTATTGCCGTAACCAATCCTCATCACGAGATAAACAGCGACGACATCAATCGGGCGATACAAGCAGCACAGATGATACCGGTTTCGCTGGACCGGTCGGTCGTACACATAATACCCAGACAGTTTATTGTGGATGGATATGAGGGAGTGGTTGACCCGCTGGGAATGATGGGGTCAAGACTGGAAGTGGAAGTCATAATTGTTACTGCTATGACCTCCGCTCTGCAGAATATGGTTAAGACGGTAAGCCGAACCGGAACCAAGGTTAAAGAGATTGTTCTTAGCAGTCTTCAAGCCGCCGAAGCGGTTCTCTTGCCGGCCGAGAAGGAAATGGGAGTGGCCCTGATTGATATTGGGGGAGGTACCAGCGATATTGCCGTCTTTGATCAGGGATCTTTGGTTTTTGCGTCGGTTTTACCTATCGGAGGGGATTACATAACCCGCGACCTGGCCGTGGGATTAAGAACCACCATCGACGAAGCCCGAAGGATAAAGGAGAATTTTGGCTACGCTAACGTAAACCTGGCCCCTGACGGCAAAGTTGTGGAAATATCAAGTATATACGGCAAAGATAGTCGACAGGTTTCAGAAAAGACAATTGCCTCGATTATACAGCCTCGCGTGGAAGAGCTTCTGGAATTACTGGCTTTAGAGTTGCGGCGAACTGGTTACGGAGGAGTTCTACCCGCGGGAATAGTTTTAACCGGAGGCACTTCATTATTAAAAGGAATTATACCTATCGGGGAAGAATACCTAAACATGCCCATGCGAATAGGCTTTCCAGAGAATGTAGGCTATGGCATAAATCAACAATATGGACCAGAATATGCAGCTGTTCTTGGCAATCTGCTGTACGGAGCGCGTCTGGTAAATAATCTCGCCGGGGAACAGCAGGACAGACTTATGGGCGGTTTTCTTTCCAAAATAAGTCATTGGTTTAAAGAGTTGTTCAGTTAAGGGGGTTAAATGGTGCTGGAGTTTGATGTTGAGGAACAACAATTTGCCGAAATCAAGGTTATTGGAGTGGGTGGCGGTGGCAACAATGCTGTCAATCGAATGATTGAAGCTGACTTACGTGGAGTTGGTTTCATTGTTGCAAATACTGACTGCCAGGCACTACGACTCTCCAAAGCAGAGAAGAAAATCCAAATGGGCGAAAAGCTCACCAAGGGTTTGGGAGCCGGTGCTAACCCGGAGATTGGCAAGAAAGCAGCTGAGGAAACCAGAGAGGAGATAAAAAAGGCCTTACAAGGCGCCGATATGGTGTTTATTACTGCGGGAATGGGTGGAGGTACTGGAACTGGAGGCGCTCCGGTCATCGCCGAGGTGGCCAAAGAGTTAGGCGCTCTAACGGTGGGAGTTGTAACCCGTCCATTTATGATTGAGGGAAGGAAAAGAGGAACTCAGGCAGACTTGGGCATTAACGAATTAAAAGCTAAGGTTGACAGTCTGATTACTATTCCCAATGATCGATTGTTACAGGTAGTTGATAAACATACTTCAATTAATGATGCGTTTCGCATTGCGGACGATGTGCTGAGGCAGGGGGTACAGGGCATATCAGATCTTATTGCCGTTCCTGCGTTGATCAACTGCGACTTTGCCGATGTAAGGACCATCATGCATGAGACCGGAACGGCCTTGATGGGGATTGGAGTGGGCAAAGGCGAAAACCGGGCGGTGGTAGCTGCACGAACTGCAGTTTCAAGCCCCTTGCTGGAAACGTCCATCGAAGGTGCCCGGGGAGTCTTGTTCAATATTACCGGTGATTCCAAGCTTACTTTATTTGAGATTAACGAAGCGGCAGAGATTATATCTCAAGCGGCTGATCCCGAGGCGAACATAATATTTGGCGTTATGATTGATGATAATCTGGAGGATGAGGTAAGGGTAACAGTTATTGCTACTGGATTTGATGGCAAGAAAAAGGAAGTGGCTCCTCCCGAAATACCTGAACTGAAAATGAAGTCCTTTGTATCCCAGGACCTTGAAATCCCGACCTTTCTTCGGAGGAAATAACCAAAGACAATTCGAATAGTCAGCCTTTTAAAGACCCTTTGTCTAAACAAGGGGTCTTTTGTTATTTCCACAAAGTTACAATTAATGCAATGAAAGTCTGTTATACTTTGGAAGAATGTTTTGCAGATAAGATTCATAGTGATTTAGTGGTCGAATTGGGGCTTCACACTCCAGACGACAGGAGGGTGAGAGCAGGTGAATCAAACCCCGGTTTATGTTGATGTAATACTGGTGGTTAACCTGGTAATGGACTTCCTGGTCCTGTGGGCCACGGGCAAACTGGCCGGGGTAAGAATTGTGTACCAAAGAATTCTGGCCGCGTCCATTCTGGGTGCCATCTATTCTGTCGGATGCGTTTTTACCGATCTTTCTCCCTGGTACGACTTTCCGGTCAAGGTTATAATCTCAGGATTAATTGTAATCTTAGCATTCTGGCCAGGCAGCGGCCAAATATTTCTTAAGGTATGGGGCTATTTTTATGGTGTGAGTTTTGCTATGGCCGGTGCGGTAGTGGGCGTATCTTATCTCTTTCAAAGTGTTCCCCTGAGTTCAGTCCCTGACTTCTCCTACTTTTGGCTGGGAGGAGGTGTAGTTTGCGCTCTGGCCCTGGGGGCCTATGGGGACCGGATGATGAAAGAGCGGGTGGTGCCCACTTTACTTAGATGTCCGGTGGGACTGCGGTTTGGATCTATCTGGTGTCAAGGCCAGGGCTTCATAGATACCGGCAACAACCTGACCGACCCTCTAACCAATAAACCGGTTGTAGTCGCGGAGTACCAGCTAATAAGCGGGTGCTTTCCGGTTGATGTCCGTGAGGCAGTTGATTATTGTCCGAGGGAGGAGAATCTATTTGAAGCAATTGCCCAAACCAGCTGGGCCCATCGATTGCGAGTAATCCCGTTTACTTCGATAGGTAAGAAGCACGGGTTGCTGGTTGGTCTGCGCGCTGACGAACTCAAGATACAAGCTGGCAATGAGTGGCTAACTTACCCCGGGGTGGTGATAGGTTTGTACCGCGAGTCATTAAGTCCGGAAGGGAGTTTTCAAATGCTGATTCCCGCCTCTTTTGTCAAGCGGTAATCGACTTCTTCAAGTGGGGGAGGTATACAAGAGATGAAAGAAATGCTCAAGAGGATCCTGGCTTCCTTTAAGTTTTTTCTGGTAAAAGTGCTCCTCAGGAGCAGGGCTTATCGGTATATCTATTATGTCGGCAGTACCGAAGTTCTGCCGCCACCACTGACTGCAGATGAAGAAGGTCACCTTATACGCCAACTGGAGAATGGGGATTTATCGGTAAAGAGCAGCCTGATCGAACACAATCTAAGGCTGGTCGTTTATATCGCCAAAAAGTTTGAAAATACAGGCATCAACATTGAGGATCTGGTCTCAATAGGAACCATCGGCCTAATCAAAGCAGTTAACACCTTCGATCCACAAAAGAACATCAAATTGGCTACCTACGCCTCCCGCTGTATAGAAAATGAAATCCTGATGTACCTGCGGCGGAATATGAAGACCAAGATTGAAGTCTCTCTGGATGAGCCTTTAAACATCGATTGGGATGGCAACGAATTGCTGTTATCTGATGTGTTAGGGACCGAAGTAGATATGATTTACAAGCAGATAGAAGAAGAAGTCGAGAAAAAACTCCTTTCGCAGGCCATGTTGAAACTCTCTCCCCGGGAGAAAAAGATAATCCAACTCCGGTTTGGGTTGGAAGATGGGAATGAGAAAACCCAGAAAGAGGTGGCTGACGTCCTGGGAATCTCACAGTCTTACATATCAAGACTGGAGAAAAGGATTCTGCGGCGGTTGCGAAGAGAGATAAGAAAAATAGAATAACCCCTTAATAAAACCATCTTATATTCAGGACCGGCAGGTCCTCTTTTTTTTGCCCAGATATTGGCTCTCCTGCCACCACCTTCAGAATAAATTAATACTTGAAGGTTAATACTGAAGATGAAAATTCGCTCATTAATGAGAGGACGGGAAGCTTAGATGATAAACAAGGTCGAAATCTGTGGTGTAAATACCTCCAATCTCCCGGTTCTCAAGAATGAAGAAATGAAAAAACTCTTTTTAAAGGTACAGGAGGGGGAAAGAGAAGCCCGAGAGGACCTTATCAAGGGTAATCTGAGATTAGTCCTGAGTGTTATCCAGAGGTTCAGCAACCGTGGCGAATACGTGGACGATCTCTTTCAAGTAGGTTGCATTGGCCTTATAAAGGCCATCGACAATTTTGATGTCACGCAAAACGTGCGGTTTTCCACATATGCCGTTCCCATGATAATCGGCGAAATTCGTCGCTATCTTAGAGACAATAATCCCATACGCGTATCGCGCTCGCTGCGCGACACGGCGTACAAGGCGCTCAAATCCCGCGAAGAACTGACCTATCAAAGCGGGCGCGAACCGAGCATAAACGAGATCGCCAAGGATATGGACATCCCCGAAGAGGAAGTCGTAAACGCGCTTGAGGCGATACAGGATCCCATATCACTGTTTGATCCCGTCTATCAGGACGGAGGCGACGCGATATATGTCATGGACCAGCTGCGCGACGAACGCGTCAGCGAGGATGAATGGGTGCGCGACCTTTCGCTCAACCAGGCGCTCAGCCGCCTGGGCGAGCGCGAACGCAATATAATCATGCGGCGCTTTTTTCAGGGGCGCACGCAGATGGAAATCGCCGATGAAATCGGCATTTCACAGGCCCAGGTCTCCCGGCTCGAAAAATCCGCGCTGCAGCAGATGCGCCGGTACGTTTGACGCCCATATTTTTAAAAAACGGCAGGACGCCTACGCGTCCTGCCGCAAAATTTACCTATCAATCGTTGAAATAGGCATCTACCGAGTACTTGGGATTGAGCTGTTCCACCCATGCGTCGACGGTCTGCGTCATGTGATCCTCGCGCACGTCCTCAAC
>DCTH01000193.1:10150-10307 GCA_002329495.1 Syntrophothermus sp. UBA1445
AGTTGTGGTATAATCGCCCACGCTTTCAAGATCCATGGCCGCATCGCGGAAATTGGTATCCCATGTGGGCGACTCCGCGCATACATAATAGCCGCGCGTCATCGCGGGATCGCTCTGCATTCCCGGATCCTCGCCATACTCCGCCATGAGGGAATCA
>DCTH01000172.1 GCA_002329495.1 Syntrophothermus sp. UBA1445
GAGAAAGATGTTGCCGGTTACTCTTTTTAACATGTGTGTTACCTCTTGTAGATTAAGATGTTAAATGACAGGAACAAGGCGGCAGGAGGATGCATGAAACTGGAGAACATTTACCAGTCGCCGTTCACTTCGACTAATTATTTACAGTTTAGCACAAAGTGAGCCTTTCCGTAAACATTGCTAGCCGGAAACGATTGNNACGCTTCCCGGTAACGGTGACCGAGCCGTCAAACCAGCCATTGCACACAGGTCTTTGACGAAAGAAGAGCAGATAATTCCGCTCTTCTTCGAGCTTTTTGAGGATATGGGGGATCTCCTAAACCCTGAGTTTAGGAAGTAAATATTCGTAGCCATATTTCGCATGCGCTTTCGCCTCGGCTTGTCTTACGGCGAAGGGGATGCCGGGCCAATTCACATCCCGTGTTCAGTGGCCCTCTCGCCCCGTCCACGGCCTCCGCCCCCCTTTTGTCGTTCCCCTTCGCAGGGTGTTGCTACTACGCGACGTCAACCGGCTCCTACATAGTTAGGCATCCAAACAAGCCAAGTACGGGTCGCAGAGGAATCAGTCTTCGATCAGGTTCAGATCGGGTTCAATTGGTATGGTGGTGTCCATATGCCCCAGGATGGATTCGAGTTTTTCCCCTTCCAATAGAAACTGGACCTTTTCCACCCCCGGGAGGTCGGTCAGGGTATTGACAACCGAATATATGGTCATTATCTCGCCGGCCGATCCACCCCAGTGTTTGGTCTGAAACTCTTGGGAGAAATTCACGTAAGCCACCCCATTGACAACGTTTACCGACCGGACCCTGGTTCCCTCAGGAATGGTACGAGCTGATCCTTCTTTCTGCGGTCCTTTCACCAGTTCCTCAACCACCGCCGCTTCCAGTATCCCGTCCTTTTTGTCGACAGTTCTGGTCTCCGGCACCAGGTACATGGCCTCCTGGTCCCCAAAGTAGAGAGTTACGGTCTGCTGCTCCTGGTTTGGTTGGGCACTGATGTCGGGGTTGTTGCTGTTCTGTGAGGTTCCAGGCTTTTTATTTCCTGGTGAGGTGTTATTGGAATTCTCCCCACACCCGGTTAGAAACAACCCCACCATCAGCAACAACGCCAGAGCCACCGCCACCATACCCGGCCAACCCTGGTCTCTTTTCCTGTATTCCATAAGTAATGCCTCCCCGAAATTTGCTGGACTGTAGTCTATAATCAGTATAGCAGGGCATCATTTCAGATGGGTTACTAATTGTTTCAAATTGTTGCTCCACTCGGCCGCAGGTTGAGACGGCCCTCACTCCGGAAACATCACTTCGAAGGTGATGCCTTCTCCGGGACTGCTCTTAATGGCAACATTACCCCTATTGGCCTTCCAATGCCTGACGCACGATGGCCAATCCCAATCCCGGGTCCCCATAGCCATCATAACCGACCTCCAACTTAAAACCTTCACCATTCAGGTTCCGCCGCAAACCCTTGGCGAGGAGCTTCTCATCGTCGATTATCAGAATCCCCGTCAAAGCAATCCCTCCGGTTGCAGCCATTTGATTCTTTCCTCTACATCTAAACCGGAAATAGTAGATCCAGCTAACCCGGCAAGGTGCCTTCCTGGAACTGGAAGGTAAAATTAATCGTAGTGGTGGGGTTAATATAAATGGTCAGGACCGCTGATGCAGCAAGTCTCCTTTGTCCAGGGGTAAACTCCAGGTCAAAAGGTATCCTCTTCTTTATCAACACCGCTATAGCGGTGTTGAGCCGGCTGATTTCAAAGTTATTGCCCTTTATCAACATTGTAATTGCGTCCAGGGCCAGCAGTGATTCCAGGGATTGATTGAATTTCGACACTTGAATCTCCTCCAATTTTATTCTATGTCAGCAGTTCGGCAATGGTTTGTGACTGCCCCTCAAAGTACAGCATGGGTGATAAAGATCCGGGAAATGCTAACCAAAAGGAAAGGAGGAGAGACCATGTCAGTGGAGCAGAATACCGGTGCGGCCCGAAATAGGGTTACCGGAATCCAGCTCGATGACGGGCGGGTATTAAGCATTGAAGAAGCCATAACCGAGACCAACCGCAATCACGTTCAGGGCCTGTTCGCAGGAGTCGACCGGCATGGACAAAGATATCTCAAGGTCCGGTTAAACGACAAAGCCGAGGAAAACCAGGATAGCGTGTCCCTGATTTAACCGATGGCAGAACATCATCACCCAAAAGAAATCGCTTTTCTTAACCGCCCCCAGCGGTTTCTTTTTCTGCTTTAATACCCGCCACCAAATTCACTTCCAGGCATTGACTGGAGTCCTAATTATATGTATAATTTGCCAATCCCTTTCTCATACTTCTAACGTCCATCCTTAAAGAGTAAATTCGAGAGTTGATGCGGGAGGTAAATTGTGAAAGTTGCCATCTTTGACTTTGACGGGACCCTAACCACCAGGGATACCCTGCCCTGCCTCGGTAAAGATTGGATCAGGCAGGGGCGCTCCCGGGTCAGGTATGTGCGAACCCTCCTTTCCGCCCTGCCTCACCTGATCCTGTGGAAAGCCGGGGCCTTATCCCGGGAGCGGATGAAGGTCCGGGTGATGCACAGGTTCAACAATATCTTTCGGGGCATGAGCGGTGAAGAGATTGCCGAGTTTTTCGCTCAGGCTTATCACAACCTTAAAGAAGACCTCCTCAACCCGGAGGTGATTGATGAGGTTAAAGCCGCAAAAAGTGAAGGCTTCTATACCATCCTCCTGTCGGGTGCTCATGCCGGGTTGCTGAGGTATGTTGGTGAAGACCTGGGATTTGACTGTGTGATCGGAGTGGACCTGCCTCTGTGCAATGGTTCCTTCGACCATCGCCAGCCGGCTGCCTGTATCGACGGCCAGACCAAGCTGACCCTGATCCGGCAGCACCTGGCTGATCAAGAAATCGATTGGCAGGCCAGCAGGTCCTATGGAGACAGCTATGATGATTTGAAGGTACTGGAAATCGTGGGTAACCCGGTGGCAGTAAATGCCGAACCAAGACTCGCATGCTATGCCCGGGAGATGAACTGGCGGGTACTCAGTGTTAAGAGTTGACACTCATGGTGAAGAATACGCCCCCCGCCAATATACAGTGGACCAACGCCGATGGACTCTCTTTTGGGGGTAAACCACGCCAACCGCCAGATTAAGGGGTAACGTTTGAACCGACCTGTTCAGGTCCCGGGCTATACAGATCCAAAGACTCCGTTATCTATTTCCTTGACCAAGCCCAGTTTGGTCAGCCGTTGCAGGTGGTTTCTCAGCATGGATTTCTCCCAGAACAGCACCGGAAGCGAGGGGTGCTGCCGGTAAATCAGGTGTTTGTCCGCCAGTTGGTCAATGGTACTGGGATTGGCCTTGAGCTCCCGCAGTATCCTCTTCTCCCGTTTGAGTATACGGTCACGGTACTCACTCAGAACCACACCAGGGTTATCAAATACCTGGTTAACATGACTGGTAACTACCCGCCCCGGTTTCATTTCTATAATCCGGTTGATAGAATCAATGAAATCATTCAGGTCAGCACCTTCCTCACCATACCAGGGCCCTACCTTGGTCAAACAGATATCCCCCAGAAAGACCAGGTCCTCTTCGGGGAAATAGAAAGCACAGTGGCCCTTTGAATGGCCCGGGGTGTGAAGAACCATGAATTTGGTCGAGCCACAATCAATTTCCTGACCATCATTTATCTCCCCGTCCACCCGCCAGGGCTGAGGAAGGTCATTGGGATCGATCGCCTGCACGTTAAACAGACCCTGACTCATCAGTTGATCCCAACCATGAATGGCCATGACTTTTTCAAGATCTTGAATACAGGGATGTTCAATCGGATGAAGCAGAACCTGGGCCCGGGTGAAGAGCTCATTGCCGCGCACATGATCGTAATGGTGATGAGTATTGATGAGGATGTCAATGTTCTCGGGCTGAACCTGGTCCAGTTCTCTCCCTGCCCCACTGTCGATCAACAATCGAACGTCATCGTCAACCAGCATACAGTTTCCAAAGGTATATCCGTCCTCATTAAAGACAACATAAACTTTCCTGCCGGCTTGAAACAGCATTATTCCCTTACTCCTTGCGAGATAATTATGGCATGTTAATCATTATTGAATTCGACATGCAGGTTTAATTCCCTTTTATTTGCAGGGCGGCAGGTCGATTTTTCCAATTGGGTGCAGATTAATTCCGGGTTGGAACAATTGGGTAAAATACAAAAAGAGGTCCCGGAATCCGTTCCCGAGACCTCTGCACTCTTGCCGGCCTTTCTTATTCCAGAATCCTGACCGTTACCTGCCTGCGTCCCCAGAGAATCGCCTGGTTTTTGCTGTCCATGAACAGATCTACCCGGTGCCCCTTGATAAAACCACCAGTATCTTCAGCGATATAAATCCCGTTGATACTCGGCCAGGTGTCGCAGGTAACATACACCCTTGATTTTAGGGGAATTACCGACGGGTCCACGGCTATGGTCCGCTTCTCCTGAGGCCAAGTCATGGTTGCGGTACGGTATCCGGTATGGGTGTAAGCGGTAGCTACACATACCAGTTCCCGGCCTACCAGACCACGACTGGCNNCGAACCGATCTCTGGGAATCCAGCGGGACCTTTAGTTGATTCCCAGCGTAAATGTACTGGCCGATATTATTCAGTTTATACATCTCATTTACTACTTCCCTGGTATTCCGGTTGGGGCAGTGGGTTTGGGCTATCTTCCATAAAGAGTCCCCGCGTTTAACCGTTACAACTTTATAGGGTACCTCGGAAGCCGCTTGAGCAGTATCAACACTCAACAGTAAAAATCCTGCCAGCAAGACCATCAGGAATCCGGTTGCCATCTTCCGAAACTTAGCCATTACTTATCCACCTCAACATATGCAACAGGAGGTAAACTGCACTGATGCCTGCCACCCAGGTCGTTACAATTCCCAGGGTTCTATTGACCTGGATAAAGGCCTTTTCTGAGTCACTCGCGGTGACCACCTTCCTTTGCTGGTATTGGGCCCGGGTAATCTTCTGTTCCCAGGTTGTATCCATATTCTGCATTTGAGCGTTCCCCTCTCATACGGTTATAATCTGGACCGGAATGCTCCCGGTCATGTAGTCAATTATTTCCAGTTGCCAGTTTTTCAAACGTCTTCCCTGGAACTTGGCAATGCGGGAGCCGTTCCTCCTCCTGAATTGCAATCGACCACCTGCTCGTTAGTGCGACTATTCTGTTGCTTAATTTATTTCAAATATTTGGTTAATTTAGGCAGGATTTTGATTTTGTTTCTAGAAATGGGAGCGTGAGCATATGGATAGTGTGGATTTGGAGTCCAGACGGAAGGAGGGGAGTTATAGTCTTATGCCGTTATAAAACCCCGGAAGGGGTTTAAAGTAAGGAGGGGTTATTATGATTAGTTATACCGCGGAGATATTAGAGAAAAGACCGTGGGTAACCAAGTATGACATTGGAGTGCCGGCAGAGATTACCTTTCCGGATTTTCCGGCCCACGAGATGCTTCGTCTCGGAGCCAATCTGGACGCGGCCAAGCCCGCCACCTGGTTCTACGGCACCGAAATCAGTTTTTGGGACCTTCAGCTTAAGGTTATAAGACTGGCTAACGCTTTGGTGGAGTTAGGGGTTGAAAAAGGTGATCGGGTAGGTATTCTGCTGCCCAACTGCCCGCAATTCATTATTTCCTTTTGGTCACTGATTTCCATCGGAGCTATTGTGGTAAACCTGAATCCCATGTACACCCTTGGTGAGTTAACCGCCATCGGCGAAAATACGGGCATGACCGGGCTGATTACTTTTGATACTGTTCTGCCCCTGGTCAGGCCGCTCAGCCAGAAACTTGGCTTAAAGCAGGTTCTGGTTACCAAGCTTACTGATTTTATTACCGGAGCCGGTGTCAGTACCCGGGAAGAACTTGGTCTTGAGGATAACTGGCTGCATTTTTCACAGGTGCTGGAGAACAGTACCAACGAGATACCCCCGGCTATACCGGTAGATCCGGAGGACCCGGCAGTAATTCAGTTCACTGGCGGCACCACCGGCGTACCCAAAGGGGCCATCCTTACCCATCGCAACCTGGTAGCGTCGGTTCACAGTGTGCTGATCTGGGGGGGACCAATTCTTGATCAATATCCCCTGGAAAGAAGGTTTACCATGGCTGTTCTGCCATATTTCCACGTCTATGGCGAGATTGTAGCCATGTGTTACTCCATTTTAAGCACCTCAACCCAGGTGATCCTGCCTCGATTTGAGATTGACGAGGTCATGAATACCCTGGCTCTTTTCAAGGACATCTCATTTTTCCCGGCAGTGCCCACCATGATCAATGCGATTATCAATCACCCCCGCGCTCAGGAATTGAACCTGGGGGTAAAGTTCGGCATATTTATCAATGGAGCGGCACCCATTCCTTTGGAGGTGTTAAATAAGGCCAGGAATATGAACATCTTCATAGCCGAAGGATGGGGAATGAGTGAAACCACCTCCTTGGGAATCTGCAATCCCTTCCGCGGCTTGAAAAAAGCACTCAGCATTGGCCTTCCATTCCCCAATACTGATATTAAGATCGTTGACATCCACACCGGAGAGGAACTGCCCCGCGGTGAAAGAGGCGAAATCGTAATACGTTCGCCCTTGGTTATGAAAGGTTATTGGAATAATCCGGAAGAAACCGCCAATCAATTGAAGGATGGCTGGCTTCACACCGGAGATGTTGCCTATATGGATGAGGACGGCTACATTTTCATCGTGGACCGTTCCAAGGACCTGATCATCGCCGGTGGTTATAATATCTATCCTCGCGATATTGATGAGGTTATCTTCAAACACCCCAAGGTCAAGGATGTCATAACGATCGGAATTCCAGATGAATACCGGGGAGAGACCGTCAAATCCTTTGTGCAGCTGGTGGAAGGTGCCACTGTCACTGAAGAAGAAATTATCAATTTCTGCCGCGAACACCTGGCAGCCTACAAGGTACCAACCAGTATAGAATTCAGAAGCGAGCTTCCTCGCTCGGGGGTAGGGAAGGCTTTGCGCCGGCTACTCCGCGACGGTAAGTGATTTCGTTTCTGAAGGCAGCATTTGAAACCACATCACTTTTTCAAGTTAAGATACTCGCTTCGCTTAGCCTTTTACAGAACCCCTTCATTAACTCCTAGCAAAATTAGACTCAATATTCGCAATTTGTAATATTGTTTCGAATTATCTACTTTTATGTTAATGTTCTAAATATTTTAATTGTTCGGGAGGATATTCAGGGGGGCCTCTAGAAGTAGTCTCCATACCTGAACATTGAAACATTGCCTCTATTCTTCTAGGAAAGGAGTGGTCTGTTAAGTCTATCATTATCCGCCAGTATCATATGAGATTGGAGGTCGAATGGTTTGATTATTCCGGATGAATTATTAGCGAAAAGGCCCTGGTTACGCCACTATGATCCGGATGTAAGCCCGGTAATTAACTACCCTAGCTTCCCGGCCACAGAAATACTGCGGAACACGGCCAATGTAGAAGGGGACAAAGCGGCCACCTGGTTCTATGGAACCGAGATCACCTATTGGGACCTGCACATTACGGTTATTCGCCTGGCCAATAAGCTGATTGAGCTGGGGGTAAAAAAGGGCGACCGGATTGGAGTCCACATGCCCAACTCACCGCAGTTCGTTATCGCCTACTGGGCTTTGCTGACGGTGGGGGCAATAGTGGTCAACCTTNNCCAGGATGAATTGCAGTTCTGCATCGAAAATACAGAAACGACCGGATTGTTCACTTTTGACACGGTTCTCCCCATTATCAAAGCTGTAAACGAAGCCTATAATATACCCCTGGTTATTGTAACCCGGATAACTGATTTCGTTGATGCCGCTCCTACCAGCACCCGGGAAGAAATGGGATTACCTGAGGGCTGGCATCATTATTCGGAACTCCTGGAGCAGAGCCAGAACACTATTCCGCCCCGGGTTCCCATCGTCCCCGCCGACCCGGCCATCATCCAGTTTACCGGGGGCACCACCGGCGTTCCCAAAGGTGCGGTTCTGACTCATCGCAACGTGGTAGCGGCCAGCTTCCAATGTGATATGTGGGGCAGTTCGGTCATTGGGCGCCTGCCAACCTCCAGGAAACGCGTCCTCTGCACGCTGCCCTTTTTCCATGTTTATGGAGAAATTGTAGCCTTGTGTACCTCGGTGAAGAATGGTTCCACCATGGTTATCCTGCCCCGCTTTGACCCCGACGAGGTTATGAACACCATTGCGGCATTTCCGGAATACTCTTTCTGGCCGGTCGTACCCACCATGCTGCAGGCGGTCCTGTTCCATCCCCGGGCCGAGGAAATCAATATGGCCAAGCGGTTCGCCTTGATCAACAGTGGCGCTGCACCCTGCCCGCTGCCGCTCATTCAGAGAGCCAACGATCTGAACATTTTCCTCTCTGAGGGCTGGGGCATGAGCGAGACCACCTCCCTCGGAGTTACCCAGCCTATTCAGGGGGTTAAGAAACCTTTGAGTATAGGCATACCCTACCCTGATACCGACGTCAAAATCGTTGATCTGGCCACCGGGGAGCCGGTCAAGCAGGGTGAGACAGGTGAAATCTGGATCAAGTCGCCCCTGGTCATGTCCTATTACTGGAATAACCCGGAGGAAACCGCCAACCAACTGAAGGATGGATGGCTGAGGACCGGCGACCTGGCCTACATGGATGAGGACTGTTACATCTTTATCGTCGACCGTTCCAAGGACCTGATCATCGCCGGCGGGTACAACATCTATCCCCGCGATATTGACGAGGTTCTCTTCAAGCATCCCAAGGTCAAAGACGCCATCACCGTGGGTATACCCGATGAGTATCGCGGAGAAACTGTAAAAGCCTTCGTGCAGCCGGTTGAGGGTGTCGAGGTCACTGCAGAAGAACTGATTGCCTATTGCCGAGAGCACCTGGCTGCATATAAGGTCCCGAGGAGTATTGAATTCCGTTCGGAACTGCCTCGTTCCACGGTCGGTAAGGCCTTCCGCAGAAAACTGCGAGACGAAGAGATTGCCAAAATGAATAAATAGAAAGCATGGTAAAGACGGCACGAAAAGGTTACCATCAGTGAACCTGAGCCGCACTATTGGAACCAGGGACTATGCTTAAGATAAGTATATCGATATAGTCGATACGAGGGGGAGTTTGGCAACTCCCTTCGTTTTTTCTTGCCGCTGTATGCCTCGGAACTACACCTTCCATGTTCTCAACCCGCCAACACTCAAACCCATTAACAAGCCGAAAATTATATAGAATTTTCGAAATATGTTACATTGCTTCGAATTTTTTATAGTCATTCCAATGTTCAAAATATTTTATTGGATTTTGGAGGAAATTCATACCCGGTCCTAGAAATGGTTACCAATCCTATTTTTTGTAGTTGTTGATTATTGCGTCATGAAAGGAGGGGTTTGTGAATTATATAGTTATTTGCCAGCGTTGCTATTAACAAATGAGATTGGAGGTAATCGATTTGCTTATTCCGAATGAGTTGCTAGAAAGAAGGCCCTGGTTGCGCTATTATGATCCGGTTGTTCTTCCGAGTATAAATTATCCCAAGTTCCCGGCTACGGAAATACTGCGCAACACGGCCAATGTGGAGGGGGACAAAGCAGCTACCTGGTTCTATGGGACAGAGATCACTTTTTGGGAGCTGCACATCACAGTTATCCGCCTGGCAAATAAGTTGATTGAACTTGGGGTCAAGAAGGGTGACCGGGTGGGGATTTACCTGCCCAATTCACCGCAGTTCGTTATTGCCTACTGGGCATTGTTGACAGTGGGGGCAATAGTGGTCAACCTTAATCCTATGTACACTAAGGATGAACTGCACTTCAGTGTCGAGAATACCGGAATGACTGGGTTATTCACCTTCGATATGGTTCTTCCTAATGTTAAAGCCGTATGTGAAATGATTGATATCCCGCTGGTGGTGGTCACCAGGATCACCGATTTCGTTGATGCTGCCCCCACCAGTACCAGGGAAGAACTTGGATTACCCGATGGTTGGTACCATTTCACAGAGCTTCTTGCCCAGTGCACCAACACCGTTCCTCCCCGAATTCCTATCGTCCCTGCTGATCCGGCTATCATTCAGTTTACCGGGGGCACCACCGGCGTTCCCAAGGGTGCGGTCCTGACCCACCGCAACGTGGTTGCGGCTTCCTACATGGTCGAGATGTGGGGCAGTTCGGTCATTGGGCGTCTGCCAACTTCCCGACGCTTTGTATTCTGTACCCTGCCATATTTCCATGTCTATGGAGAAGTGGTGGCCATGTGCTACTCGGTACAGAGTGGTTCCACCCAGGTTATACTGCCGCGGTTTGAGATTGAAGAGGTTATAAACACCATTGCAGCCTTTCCTGAGTTTTCCTTCTGGCCATGTGTACCCACCATGCTGCAGGCAGTGCTAAACCATCCCCGGGCCGAGGAGCTGAATTTGGCGAAGCGATTCGCTTTGATTAACAATGGAGCTGCACCCTGTCCGTTGCCGCTCATACAAAAGGCCAATGATCTTAATATCTTCCTCAGTGAAGGTTGGGGGATGAGCGAAACCACCTCCCTGGGAATTACCCAGCCCATTCAAGGGGTCAAGAAGCCTTTGAGCATAGGTATACCCTACCCTGATACCGAGGTTAAAATCGTGGACCTGGCAACCGGTGAGCCGGTCAAGCAGGGTGAAACGGGTGAAATCTGGATTAAATCACCCCTGGTGATGTCTTATTACTGGAATAACCCGGCAGAAACTGCTAACCAGTTGAAGGACGGCTGGCTGAAGACGGGCGACCTGGCCTATATGGACGAAGACTACTACATCTTTATTGTCGACCGTTCCAAGGATATGATCATCGCCGGTGGCTACAACATCTATCCCCGCGATATTGATGAGGTTCTCTTCAAGCATCCCAAGGTCAAGGATGCGATTACCGTGGGCATCCCCGATGAGTATCGCGGCGAAACGGTAAAATCCTTTGTTCAACTGGTAGAAGGTGCAGAAGTCACCCCGGAGGAATTGATTGCCTATTGCCGGGAGCACCTTGCTGCATATAAGGTACCGAGAAGCATTGAATTCCGTTCAGAACTTCCGCGCTCCAATGTAGGGAAAGCTTTCCGGAGGTTGCTGAGAGACGAAGAGATTGCCAAAATGAAAAAGCAACAGGAACAAGCATAGAAAAAACGGCCATATCGGGTACCATTAGTGACCATAGGACCGAAACCATGAAGAACCAGGATTCTATGCTTAAAGACAGAAAATCGTTATAGACGATACGAGGGGGAGTTGGCAACTCCCTTCGTTTTTTCCCAAATTTGCTGCAGTCTTTAAAAAAACACCTTCTTAAAACCTCGCAAATGTTACTACCTTCCTTTGACGCCTCCATCTGCACCTGCCAGTTAATAACGGCATTTATTCAACATTCAAGCATATATTTTTTATATTCGGGGACGTGCCTTTTGAACCAATGGTGATACTGTTTGGAAACCGGTTTCACCTTGGAGTCGTCGCCTCCGGGGGAAGTATCTTCTCGCCGGTTGGGACACGTAACCCTTAATTATACGTTGTTGAAGGTAAAATACAGGAGGTGTTATTTATGTATTTTATACCCGAGGAAATCCTGGCGAAACGGCCCTGGCTGCGTCACTATGATTACGATGCTCCCGTTACCATCAACTACCCCAGATATCCGGCCTTTGACATGCTCCTCAATACGGCCAATTATACCCCCCACCGGGCGGCTACCTGGTTTTACGGCACCGAGATCACTTTTTGGGAACTATACCTGACTACCATTCGGCTGGCCAACACTTTGATTGAGCTGGGGGTCAAGAAGGGTGACCGGATAGGGATACTCCTGCCCAACTGCCCGCAGTTTGTAATAAGCTATTGGGCGTTACTGGCTACCGGGGCCATCGTGGTCAACCTGAATCCTCTGTATACCCCGGATGAGCTTAAGTCAGTCTGTAAAATGACTGGCATGAGTGGACTGATTACCTTTGACATGGTCCTCCCCAATGTCCGGGCGGTGCTTAACGACTTTGACCTACCCCTGGTTATTGTCACCCGGCTTTTTGACTTTATTAATGGAGCAGGCGTGAGTACCAAGGAAGACCTGGGACTCCTGCCAGAATGGCATCACTTCTCCGAACTCCTTGCGAAGAGCACCAATACCGTAAGACCCCGAATTCCCATCAAGCCCGAAGATCCGGCCCTGATTCAGCTGACAGGGGGAACTACCGGTATACCCAAAGGCGCGACCCTGACTCACCATAACCTGGTTACCGCTACCCACCTGGTGGGACTGTGGGGGAGATCAGTTACTGAGAAGGTACCCATCGAAAGAAGGGTGGTCCTCTGCACCCTGCCCTATTTCCACGTTTATGGTGAGATCTGTGCCATGAGCTATTCTATCTTCACCACCGCAACCCAGGTGATCCTGCCGCGCTGGGAGATTGAAGAGGTTATGAACACCATTGCGTTGTTTCCGGAGTTTTCTTTCTGGCCCTGCGTACCCACCATGCTGCAGGCAGTCTTGAATCACCCTCGGGCGGAGGAGCTGAATCTGGGGGTAAGATTCGATTTCGTGAATACCGGAGCTGCCCCCTGCCCGGTTGAACTGATTGAAAAAGGCAAGGATATGAACATATACATGAGTGAAGGCTGGGGTATGAGCGAGACTACCTCCCTGGGAATCTCCAATCCGGTTACCAATCTGAAAAAAGTAGGAAGTATTGGCATCCCTTATCCTGATGTTGATATCAGAATTGTGGATATCAAGACCGGCGAAGACCTGTCGGTAGGAGAGCGTGGCGAATTGGTTATCAAGTCACCCCTGGTCATGAAAGAATACTGGAACAATCCGGAAGAGACGGCCCGGCAGTTGAAGGACGGGTGGCTGCACACCGGAGATATGGCCTACATTGACGAGGATGGATATGTTTTTATCGTCGATAGAACCAAAGACATGATTATCGCCGGGGGCTATAACATCTATCCCCAGGAGATTGACGAGGTTATCTTCAAACATCCCAAGGTTAAGGATGTAATAACGGTAGGTATTCCTGATGAGTATCGGGGTGAAACGGTGAAGGCATATGTTCAACCGGTGGAAGGAGCAGTCGTGACCGAAGAGGAGATCATCGCCTTCTGCCGGGAAAGACTGGCCGCTTACAAGGTTCCCCGTGTTATAGAATTCAGGTCCGAGCTTCCCCGATCGATGGTCGGCAAAGCCTTCAGAAGGATCCTGCGCGATGAGGAGATAGCAAAAATGAAAAAAGGTACCGAGTAAAGAATCGGCAGAATTATAGCTTACTGATGGGTTGCACGGATAGAGTGTAGGCTGAAAGACACGTACTCACAGACATTCCAGGCGGGAGAAAACTGAACCTGCCGCGTAAAAAAAGAGATAGATGCTTATCGCTCTATCCCTCTCTTTTTTAACCACTCGCGGACGGCGAAGCCGGTTCCAAATGCCCATGGCTTTAGCTTAGTGGGGGGGACCACTTTGACCTCATCCAGTTCCCGCCCCATAATAATTTCTCCCTCGGCCTGGACATGATAGGCAATTATCAGTTCATTGTTTTCGTAAAACGGGTAGAGCCCGATCAACTCCACGATTTTCCCGTTTAACCCCAATTCTTCTTTAACCTCCCGCAGAACTGCCTCTTCCGGGCTCTCCTTTTTTTCCAGGAACCCGGTGATCAAACCATACATCTTGGGAGGCCAGGCCTTGTTACGGGCCAGCAGCACGTTACCTTCATACTCTACCAGAGCCGCTACCACCGGCAAGGGATTGTCCCAGAACACATAGTTGCAGGTCTCGGATTCGCAGGCCAAATACTCCCGGTCTTCGATTCTGGTGTACGCCAGTCGGTGACCGCACTGGGGGCAGTATTTCATCTTGATCATAAGCTTAACCTCTTCTGTTAAAAGATACTGCAACCAAATTATAGCATAAAGATTTCACCATAGTTTATGCTAATTAAGAAGTGGCAACCGTCAAAGCTGAAGTTGGTGAAAGGAGAACGGTATTTTGTTGTCCTTAAGATTCTACCGGATTTATGAAACCGGAACCGAAATTGATTTAGACAGACTGGAAAGACATCTATCTGAAGGCCACAGCATCGCCAGAGCGCGCTTCTCGCGGGTCAAAACCAAATCCATAATTCTGGAAGCACGTCCTCTGCTGTTGCAGCTTGGCCCAGCCCAGATCCCAACCGAATCAGGTCACCTGACATTCTTAGCCCGGGCCAGGATTTATGATATTGGCACGATCAGCATCTGTTTACACCATGAAAGTGCTTCCGAAGAACCTGGCACCCTCGAAAAACTGGCATTGCAGTTTGCCGATCAGAGGGGCCTTGATCTGATCTTTACCGGCTTTCTCAGCTCGATTCAAAAGATCCTTCGCCCCCACCTGGAGTCCATAGCGGTGGATCCAGAATTCTATGAGGATTACAATCTATTCTGGACTGCTGCCCCGGATCCCGAATCCGATCCGGTGGCAGTTTTAATGGGGGAAAAAGCTGACTTCAGCCCGTCCATACGAAATGAGATTCTTAAGAACTCCCTGAGCTACAGCAGTGATGACTTTGCCATTGTATCCTGGGACACTGCCTGGCTCTGTGATCCGGAAGATCCTACCGATCTGGTGGACCTGATAGAATACGCCAATGTTCAGCTGATGCAGCTGCGGTTCTACGATAACCGGCTCTCATTACAAATGGAGCGGATGTATGATCACCTGGAATCAGCTGATCAAATGCCCAGGTTTCAGCGTATAAGAAAATATCATCTGATGATGAGCCAGTTAATGGAGGTACACGCAGCGATCACTGAGACCACCGAGAAAATCCAGAACCTTATCAAGATCACGGAAGATGTTTACTATGCCCGGGTCTATGCTGCAACCCTTAACGTATTGCGTACCAGTCAATGGACGGAGAGTGTACAGCGAAAGCTCGACGTCATTCACCGCAACTACACCATGCTCAGTAATGAGGTCAACATCCAGCATTCCAATTTCCTGGAGTGGATGATCATCATCCTGATTGCCCTGGAGTTCGCCTGGGCGATCTGGCAGACATTTGTTTGAGTTGCACGTGTCCGGCCTTTTTCAGTCTTGAAGATAATCCCTGTTGCCAGGAACCCGATTTTTGCAGTTACCGGCCGGTTTTAACCTACAATCAAAATGCTGCAACTTGACGAATTAAATCGCAGCCACACCCAAAGGGTCAGAGCTTCGTATGTAGTCCAGGAGCCTTTGGCCAAACTCGGAGCAGACCTTTATATTATCATAGTCAACCGCAACCCCATTATAATATTGCATAATCATAAAATCCCCCCGTTCTGACCCGGGGACTATACCGGTAAAATTAAAACCCATCTGCTGTAGCTGGTCCGCAATGCAGGGTGTAAAAGAATCTGTGAGATTTAGATGGAGGTCAATCACCTGCAGCTTTTCGCGCTTAACTCGATAGATTACTTCCCGGACCCGATTAAATATATCACTGCCATAGCGTTGAAAATGAAGATTCATCGTTCCTCTGATGCTGTTAATGGCTGATTTCATGATGGTATCCCCGGTCAATTCCTGCAGATCGGCGGGCTCTCCGAACATCACTTGAACGTTTAGATTACGGTAGATGGCCGATATCATCTCACGGTGAGCCAGCGGTGGATATAAAGTCTTGGTACCGATCGGAACTACAGGTAAAAACATGACTACAGCTGATCCCCTGGTCGTTCGCGTATCGGCTATACCCTTGAAAGACAGACTTTCGTCAAATTCAGCCAACCAGAACCCGGTTTCACGAAATCCCCACTTCCACATTGCTTTCTGTGAATAATTGTGAGTCGTTACCGCGTCGGAAATAATACCCCGGATAGACTTTTTCTCGATCTCTTCTCTAAGAACCATAGCCAGCTTCATAACAGCCCCGGTGCCTTGAAATCTTGGTCTGGTAGCAGCCATGCCCAGTTCGGCCAGACCGGGAAGATCCTTGTCTAATATCAGGGCCGAATGAGATACTACCTCACCTTGTTGGTTAACCGCTACGGCTGAAATAACCTCGTCAGTCTGATTCATTGCCGCTATGCGTTCAGGATAATAAATGGCTTCGTACACATAGGAGTAGCCATAAGCCTCAAAGAAGCAGCGAGAAACCTCGATCGCCTCTTCGGGTTTCATCCGGCGAATCTCCAGTTCACCAGGATCCACCTTATGAATCTGCTGACCTGTTACCGCTGACTTAATTGTACCTTCGCTCGCCTCCATCAGTTCTGTTATCAGTTTGGATGGAAGGTTCTTAATAAGACGCGTTTCTTTTCCCTTCTTTCCAAGATTGCGATACTCAATCCGGTCCATGAGCGATTTCATTAAATGACTTCCAAGACCGGCCGTATCCGCCGCGGAAAGGGTATCGGCGGCATGATACTCAATCGCCTGTGAGGGGTCAAAGGGAAGCCCCTGATCGTACACTGTAACCACCAGAGCGGTAGTCTGGATTTCGCATCTTACCTCAAACATGGCCCGTTGTCCCGGAAGGAACGCGTGTTCAATAACATTGGTAACGGCCTCCTC
>DCTH01000031.1 GCA_002329495.1 Syntrophothermus sp. UBA1445
TGGTTTTATTGAGACCCCCTACCGCAAGGTAGACAAGACGGAAAAGAGAGTAACCGGCGAGATTGTTTATCTCTCGGCTGATGAAGAAGAGGATTATGTAATAGCACAGGCCAATGCCCCTATTGATGATCAGGGGTATTTCACCCAGGACCGGGTCAATGTTCACAAGGGATCAGAGTACTTTGAGACCTCGGTCGAACGGGTCGATTTTATGGATGTATCCCCCAAACAGGTGTTCAGTGTGGCTACCGCATTAATTCCCTTTTTGGAACACGACGATGCCAACCGGGCATTGATGGGGGCCAACATGCAACGTCAGGCAGTGCCCTTGATAAAAGCTGAGGCGCCTCTGGTGGGAACCGGTCTGGAGTATAAAGCAGCCAAGGATTCGGGTGCAGTAGTTATTGCGCGCAAATCCGGTGTTGTTAAAAAGGTTAGTGCGAAGCAGATTGTAATCGAAAATGACGATACCGAGCAAGGTAAAGATCCTCTACAGAAATATGAGCTTCTGAAATTCGCACGATCCAACCATGGCACTTCAATAAACCAGCGGCCAATTGTGGTCGAAGGACAGCGGGTGGAAGCCGGGGAAGTTATTGCGGATGGCCCCTCAACTGATCAGGGTGAGCTGGCTTTGGGCCGCAATGTATTGGTAGCGTTCATGCCCTGGGAAGGATACAACTATGAAGACGCCATCCTGATTTCCGAAAAGCTGGTGATGGAAGATGTGTTCACTTCCATTCACATTGAGGAATATGAATGTGAGGCCCGCGATACCAAATTGGGACCGGAGGAAATCACCCGGGATATCCCCAATGTGTCAGAGGACATGCTGAAAAACCTTGATGAACGTGGGGTAATAAGAATCGGAGCTGAGGTCAGCGCTGATGATATCCTGGTGGGTAAAGTAACTCCCAAGGGTGAAACTGAGCTTACTCCGGAGGAACGATTGCTGCGCGCCATCTTTGGTGAAAAAGCCCGGGAAGTAAGGGATTCATCACTCCGAGTCCCTCATGGAGAATCCGGTAAAATTGTGGATGTGAAGGTGTTTTCCCGGGAAAACGGAGATGAGCTGCCACCGGGAGTAAGTCAACTGGTCCGCGTCTATGTTGCCCAAAAAAGAAAGATTTCCGAAGGTGACAAGATGGCCGGACGCCACGGTAACAAGGGTGTAATATCCCGGATCATTCCGGTTGAAGATATGCCGTTTTTACCTGACGGCACCCCGGTCGAGATAGTGTTGAACCCGCTGGGGGTTCCCTCCCGTATGAACATCGGGCAGGTCCTGGAATGTCACCTGGGGTGGGTGGCCAAGGCTCTTGGTTTTCATGCGGCAACCCCGGTATTTGATGGCGCCAGAGAGGAAGATATATTTGATAATCTGGTCAAAGCCGGGCTGCGTGAAGACGGTAAGATAGAACTGCGCGACGGAAGGACCGGTCATAAGTTCGATAACCCGGTGACTGTCGGGTATGTCTATATGCTCAAGCTCGCTCACCTAGTGGATGATAAGATACATGCACGGTCCATTGGACCATACTCCCTGGTAACCCAGCAACCTCTGGGCGGGAAGGCTCAATTCGGCGGTCAGAGGTTTGGTGAAATGGAGGTTTGGGCTTTGGAGGCTTATGGTGCCTCCTACACCCTTCAGGAAATATTGACGGTCAAGTCCGATGATGTTGTGGGCCGTCTGAAGACCTATGAGTCGATTGTGAAAGGAGAGAATATTCCTGAGCCTGGGGTTCCTGAATCATTCAAGGTATTGATCAAGGAACTTCAGAGCCTGTGCCTCGACGTGCGCATCCTTTCGGAGGATGATCACGAGATAGCCATCAAGGATGCCGATGAAGAGATCAGCGAGACGGATAAGGCACGAGATTTGGGACTGGATATCCCGTTACCCCCCAGGTCGGCCAGGTTGACGCCCCTCAAGAAAAGCTCGGATGAAACCGACGATGAGGACGAGGATGATGAAGAAAAGCTGTTTGCAGATGAAGAGCTGGGGGAAGATGAGGCTCAAGAATTAATCGCTATGGAGGAAGATTTTTAGGTACCGCTTATACTCACTAGAGAAGGGAGAGTTTAAGCTTGTTGGATGTTAACAACTTCGAACGCATCAAGATAGCTCTGGCAAGTCCTGAGAAGATCAGATCGTGGAGCAGNNGTAAAAAAACCGGAGACCATCAACTACCGAACTCTCAGACCGGAGAAGGAGGGCCTGTTCTGTGAAAAGATTTTTGGCCCGGTTAAGGACTGGGAGTGTCATTGCGGAAAATACAAGCGGGTCCGTCATAAAGGGATAGTGTGTGATCGTTGTGGGGTTGAGGTGACGACCTCCAAGGTCAGGAGAGAACGTTTAGGACATATTGAACTGGCGGCTCCGGTGTCACACATCTGGTATTTGAAAGGGATCCCCAGCCGCATGGGACTGCTGTTGGATATGTCCCCCAAGGTACTGGAGAAGGTTATATATTTTGTAAACTACATTGTACTGGATCCTGGTGATACCCCGCTCCTCAAGAAACAACTGTTGAATGAACGGGAGTACCGGGACTACCGTGAGAAATATGAAAACAAATTTAGGGTAGGTATTGGAGCCGAGGCGGTTAAACAACTGCTCGCAGAGGTAGATCTGGAAGAGCAGTCACTGGAATTGAAGGATGAGATAGCGAATACCAGTGGCCAGCGCCGCAGCCGTGCGATTAAGCGGCTTGAGGTGGTGGAGGCCTTCCGTCTTTCCCGTAATGACCCAATTTGGATGATCCTTGATGTGCTGCCGGTTATCCCGCCGGAATTGCGCCCGATGGTGCAGCTGGATGGTGGCCGCTTCGCCACATCCGACCTCAACGACCTATATCGCAGGGTCATCAATCGGAACAATCGCCTGAAGCGTCTGTTGGATCTTGGAGCGCCCGAGATCATCGTCAACAACGAG
>DCTH01000071.1:0-1313 GCA_002329495.1 Syntrophothermus sp. UBA1445
TAGCTGAAACCGCAAAATTGGATATGGCCGTAGCCGCAATTAGTATCACCAGAATGGGAGAGACGATCCCGGCCTGAACTGAAGCCTGTCCAATAATAAGGGCGCCTACTATGTTAACCGCTCCCCCCACCACCCTGGGTAAACGTACCCCGGCCTCAACCAGGAGTTCAAATATCACCAGTATAAACAGTGCTTCAATAACTGCGGAGAAAGGCACAGTTTCACGAGTTCCGGCTACACTGAAGACCAGCGGGATAGGAAGCATCTCCTGATGAAAAGTGGTTACCGCTACATAAAGCCCCAGTCCGGTGGAGGCAATAAACAGGCCCAGGTAGCGCAGGATTCTAAGGCCAGTGGCTATGATAGGATTTAGGTAGTAATCCTCGGCCGATTGCAGGAACTCCACCAAAACACTGGGTGCAGTCAACACCTGGGGACTGCCATCGACTATTATGGCAAACCTGCCTTCCAGAAGATCTGCCGCCACTTTATCCGGGCGCTCAGTTTCTTTTATCAATGGAAAAAGGGTTGTTCGCCGATCGTGAATGAATTCTTTGATTTGATAGACATCCAGGACGGCATCCGTATCAATCCTTCCCAAACGGGTTCGGACCTCTTCGATAACCTCAGGGCGGGCCAGATCTTCCACATACATTACAGTTACCAGGGTATTCGGCCGGCGACCAATGATAAAGTTTTCCGACTTCAGAGCCTGGTCACCAAGGCGGGCCCGAATTAAAGCGGTATTAATACGCAGGGACTCCACAAAGGCATCTCTCGGTCCAGAAACTACTGCCTCCAACGTAGGTTCAGATATGCCGCGCATGGGGGTAGCCTCGGCATCCAGTACCAGACCGGAAGGTGAGCCATCCATCAATAGCACCAGCTTGTGCATCAGTATCCAGCGCCGCAATTCTATCATGTCTATTACCCGCAAGGTAGCATAGAAAGGCAGGTGATGCTTGTTGACCCATTCAAGTCGTTCCGCGGCTGGCACCTTGTTAAACCGATCAGGTTCCAGATNNAATGCCCGGAACAGGTCATGGCTTACCCGGCTGTTGATCAGCCCATCCACCCAGACTGCCAGGCACCTGATATCCCCCATATAGAACTCACGGAACACGATATCGGTCGTCTTATCAAACTCCTGGCGGAGGAACTTCTCGTTGGCTGCCAAATCGGGACTGATCTCCAGAAATTCATGGGGATAGGGCACCTGCTCCGGACCAGTATTATAACGCTCTTTGGGACCTCTACGATAACGAATCGCACTTACTTCCTTTCCAGCAAAAAACCTGCCTGCCCATATCCTG
>DCTH01000071.1:1326-6803 GCA_002329495.1 Syntrophothermus sp. UBA1445
GACGGTTCTTTACTTGCGCGCCTCAGCGCGCAAGTAAAGAACCGTCCCCACCTTGCCCCGTCCCCGACTTGCGCTCCTCTTGATGTAAAAAAAGCTGGGCACCCGTGGGCACCCGCAACGTAAAGTGATTTTATTTCAATTATTTGCCAGCCTTCAGTTCCTTCTTCAGGAGTTTCCCGGTTGGATTCCGGGGGAACTCGGTCCTGAATTCCACGATTTCGGGGATCTTGTACTTCGCAATCTTGTCCGCGAGGTAGTCCTTGACCTCTTGCTCGGTCATGGAACCTTGCTCCTTGGGAATGATAAATGCCTTGACTCTTTCACCCAGGGCCGTATCAGGAACCCCGATTACTGCCACTTCCGCTACCTTCGGATTGGCTTCCAGTGCAATTTCGATCTCCCGGGGATAGATGTTTTCCCCACCACGGTTGATCATGTCCTTTATGCGGTCAACAATATAAATGAAACCCTCTTCATCCATATACCCTACGTCACCGGTATGAAGCCAGCCATCCCTGATGGTTTCAGCGGTTGCTTCCGGCTTGTTCAGATAACCTCGCATGTTGGCATCACCGCGGGTGCAGATCTCACCCTTCTCGCCCACCGGCAAGATGTTGTTATTCTCATCNNGCATCCATGATCTCCACATCTTGCTCCGGTATCGCTATCCCGATGGATCCTATCTTCTTTTTGCCCAGCGGGGGATTCACGGTGGTGAGACCGGTTACCTCGGTCAGGCCATATCCTTCACATATACTTACGCCATACTTCTCTTTAAAACCGTTAATAAGTTCTACCGGCAGAGGAGCGGCACCGCACATAGCCCATTTCAACCGAGAATGTGCAACATCCACGGTCTTGGGGTCAATCGAATTGTACACATAATCATACATGGCGGGCACAGCCATCAGCACGGTAACACCGTAATTAATGATGGATGGCCAGAAATCAACGGGCGAGAATGCTTTCCGGATGCAAAGTGACTGTCCCATATAGGTTACCGGGTAGGTCCATACACAGAGAGGATTGGTATGGAACATGGGCAAAACAATCATCATAACATCATTGCCTTCAAATAGACCGATCCTGACTACGTCCCGGCAGATTGAAGCCTGTCCCTTGTTGGTAAGCAATATCCCTTTGGGCATTCCGGTGGTACCAGATGAGTATAACATCATGAAAGGATCATCAGGATTCTGCTTAACTAATGCCTCATCATTGGGATACTTGGCCAGGATATCCGCTAATTTCTGCTCAGCAATGTCGGCTCCATGGTCAATTCCGGTTACCACTTCAACAACGATAGGCTTATGCTGGGCCAGTTTATAACCGGCAGCAAAGTCAGCCATAAATTCGCTGCTCACAAAAGACACCTTGGGTTTCGCATCGTCCAGCACATAAGCGATCTCGGGGCCTTTGAGCGCATAGTTGACTGCCAGAGCCACTGCGCCCAGCTTCTGGGCTCCAAACATGGTATAGTAGACCTCGGGTGAGTTCAAAACCATCACCGAAACGATATCACCCTTTTGAACACCCTTTTCTTTCAGGTAGTTGGCCACCTGATTAGCGCGATCGTTGGTCATCCGATAGGTTATTACCTGATCGTAGTAATAAACATGGACCGAATGGGGCTGTTCCTGTGCCCGGACCGTAATCATCTCGGCCATGCTCTCAAAATCGAGTTGTTTACCCTTCATAAAGGGAACTTCTTCAATCTTGTTGAGTGGAGCTTGATACCTCGCTGTTGCCACTTGCACAACCTCCTCGTTTTCTGGGTTTAATTTGATCCCCGGGATACCTGCACTCAATCTACATAAGAATAACGAGTACCGGCATAAGTACTTACCCTTTAGCATTTTTAAGGATTACCCCGCACCACCACCTTTGTAGGCCAGTAACGAGACTTTTCCGAACCTTTTTAATTACTGCCCAACCAGGAATGTCTATTTTCGCAACACTCTGGGAAGTCGCTACGTAGGTCAAACCCTTTTAAACCCAGAGTTTGAAGCACATTCACCAATGTTCTGGCAATCATCATACCTACCACAACCAGCAAAGGCGTAACTAAATTTTAATTGTCGCGGATATTGACGGTTATATTCTCAATATTCAAAAATGGCTGTTATACGCCCAAATCTCGACATTAGATATAAACATTATAATGCAAATTCCGTATCACGTTAATACACTTCGAAAAATATAATAATCCTCGCCTGATAGTCCAAGCAATGGCCGGGTATATTGTTTACAATGCTGTTTATTAGTGACATAAACGATCAATTTTGGTTGATCATCAGCATTTTTCCCCGTCTGATGAGCCATTTAAATTGTATCATACATTTACACCATTAGCTGATGTTGTGTCATTTTGCTCCAAATTAATCCCCCTACTGTACTCTTTGTTGACAATAGTATAAGCTTAAACTAAATGATCCGAAGGGGAGTTTTGTTCAATGAGCAATAATGAACTTACCCGGAGGTGGAAGGAACTCCACACCAATCCTGATCTCAGAGCCGGCCTGCGCCCCGAGATCAGAGATTCCTGGGAGCGGAGTATCCATTACCGAGTAGACCCGGGTATGCGCGAAAACCCGTATATATATGAGGCCGAGCAGCTGAAAAACGCCCAGGAACACTCACGATACTTTATTGAAACTGCACTGCCGGTCATGAAAAGCCTCTACGAGTTCGTTGCCGGCACCGGTTTTGTTGTCGCCCTCTTTGATGCCGATGTCTGCGTACTCAAGGTTATTGGGGATGACGAGTCATTGTCCTGGGCAAAAAGGGCGCGATTGATTGAAGGTTCGGTGTGGGAGGAGAAACTGGTCGGCACTAACGGTGGCAGCCTGGCCATTGACCTCGCTGAGCCGGTTTCAGTGTTTGGTTATGAACACTTCTGCCTGTTTTCCCATGTCTCAGCAAGTTCCTGTGCGCCGGTTATTGACCAGGGCCGCATAATTGGCGGTCTGGGCATGGTAGCACCGGTAAACCGGGTAAGCAATCACACCCTCGGCATGGTGGTGGCTTCGGTCAAACATATCGAATCCAAAATGATTCTGGAACGCACCACTCGTTACAATCAGGTCCTGATGGAATCCATGTCGGAAGGGGTTTTGGCTGTCGATCCTAACGGCATCATCACTTACCTTAACGAAGTAGGGGCCAGAATCCTGAGCTGTAGTGCAACGAAATCCATTGGACGCAGTATCTACGATATACTTGGCAATCATGCTGACAATCATCATTTTCTTAATACCCTTACCCAGGGCCGCTCGGTATCTGATCAGACTTTTGTATTAACCCTGGGTCAGAGCAGGATTAAGTGTAATATTACCTGCAATCCCATAAACGACCCTGATCTGGGTGGGCAACAGGGGACCGTGGTAATACTGCGTGAGAGTCACCGCATGAATCGTCTGGTCAGGAATTGGATCGGTATGGGAGCCAATATGACCTTCGACGATATAATCGGTTCCAACCAGGGTTTTCAGAAGACTATCAAGACTGCACAATCGGCGGCCTCATCGTGCTCCAATGTCCTGTTGCTGGGAGAGAGCGGTACCGGGAAAGACATTATTGCGCAGGCCATGCATAACGCCAGTCCTCGTAAAAGCAACCCGTTTATTGCCATAAACTGTGCTGCGCTTCCTCGTGACCTGATCGCCAGCGAGCTATTTGGCTACGAGGAAGGGGCCTTCACCGGGGCCAAGAAGGGTGGCAATACCGGCAAGTTTGAGCTGGCCGATCAGGGCACAATTTTTCTGGACGAGATTGGAGACATGCCGCTCGATCTTCAGGCCTCCCTCCTGCGGGTAATTGAGGAGAAAAGTGTTATTCGCCTCGGCGGCAACAAACTGATACCCGTTAATGTTAGAATCATTGCCGCCACCAACAAGGACCTGGAAAATGAAATCAGTCGGGGACGTTTCAGGCGCGACCTGTATTACCGCCTGGGGGTCATAAGAATAAACATCCCCCCGCTGCGGGAGCGGCCAGACGATATTATGCTCCTGGCTCATTACCTTTGTACCAAAACCGGTGAGCGATTGGGTAAACCAAATGTAACCCTGTCATCCGAGGTCATTGATGCCTTCCGGAATTATGACTGGCCCGGTAATGTCCGGGAGATGCAGAATGTCCTGGAAAGTGCCATTCAGCTGGCAACGGGCGATGAGATAACCCTGGACCTGGTCGAGGATTGTTTTCTGCCGGGTAGTGATCCCCTGGAACTGTCACAGGATCAACTCACCGATATATCTGAGATCGAAAAACAGATGATCAAACAATACCTGATCAAGTTCCGCCAGAACAAGACCAAGACCGCAGAAGCTCTGGGTATTTCCCGACAGACCCTCTACCGCCGTCTTAAGGAATACGGTCTGGAGTAGCCCTTCATGAGTGAATCACAGGGACTGTCCCCATGATTCATTCAGTAAGTAAAACAGCCGGGTGATCGGAGTCGCCCGGCTGTTGTTTTTTACGTTAATAAAGTTATTACCCCTTGAGAGCTGCCGTCAGGCGGGGTACAACTTCATTTAAGTCGCCAACGATGCCGTAGTCGGTCATCTGCCAGATGAAGGCATTCTGATCGTTGTTTACTGCGACAATGGTTTTGGCATCTCTGATACCGACGGTAAACTGCACCTGGCCGGAGATCCCGAGGCATATCGCCAGAGTCGGTTTGCCGATCTTGCCGGATAACCCGACGATTCTCTCTTCGGGCAGCCACTTCTCATCGGTGGCAATGGGCTTACTGCAGGCCACCAGACCTCCCAGGGCCTCGGCCAGTTCTTCGATCATTTTCAGGTCTTCCTGCCGGGCCAATCCCTTGCCCACGCAGACCAGGACCTCAGCACCTTCAATGTCAACCGAGCCCTGACCCTTGTCGGATTTCTCCACCACTTTGACCCGGGCGGGTTTAAGTGACAGTTCCACTTCAATCACCTGGCCCGCTTCGCCAGAATTGACCGGTTCACCCACTCCTGGATTCACCGATATAACCTGAATTCCAGTAGTTATACTCTGGGTAGCCACGGTAGCCCCGCCTAAAGAATTGCGGGTACAGAGCAGTTGGCCATCCTTGAGTTCCAGGGTATCAGCATCAGTAATACACCCGGCGTTCAGTTTCTGGGCCAGACGTCCAGCCAATTCCTTACCCCGTCTGGTTGACCCGATAAGGATTACCGCTGCCTCGGCCTGTTGGGCCACCTGGCTGAGGGCCTGTGCATAAACCGAGGCTTCAAAGGTCTGCAGTTCATCATTCCTGGAGGTGTATACGGCAGCTGCCCCCCGGGTTACATATGCCTGGGGATCGGCTGCTCCCAGGGCTGCGGCCGCTACTCCCAGACCCATCTCACGTCCCAGTTCGCCTGCTTTACCGAGAAGCTCCCATGCCAGCTCGTCACGTTCACTGAATACTAAGATCGTTGCCATATTACTACCTCCTAACCAGGCCTTCTGCTTCCAGGGCGGCTACC